>JBCBHI010000284.1:0-6163 GCA_038525885.1 Bacteroidota bacterium | reverse complement strand
TTGGGAGTTGGTGGAAGAGGCGGCTTTGCCGGAGGCCATCTCTGGTCAGACTATACGGGCACTACCCTTGCCAGACACCCTGTACTTTGCCGGGGAGCGTGTGCCTCTGGAGGACCCAGATGTACGGGAACGGCTAGACCGGGAGCTTCACGTAAATACCTTCTTTCATTCCAATACCATCTTTCTGATCAAGCGGGCGAATCGTTGGTTGCCCCAAATAGCCCCCATCTTGTCCGAAAACGGCGTGCCGGATGATTTCAAGTACCTATCCATTATCGAGAGTGACTTGCAAAACAAGGTGAGCCCTGCCAGAGCCGTTGGGTTTTGGCAATTGGTAAAAGCTACCGCCAAAGAGCGGGGACTAGTAGTTACCCGGGAGGTAGATGAGCGCTACAATCCCATTAAATCCACCGAGGCAGCATGCAAATATCTGCTCCAGGCACATAACCGCTTTGGCTCCTGGACCAATGCGGCGGCTTCTTACAACATAGGGCAATACGGGTTGGACAAAAGGCTGGAGGAACAGCAAGTAGACAGCTATTATGATTTGCTGTTGAATGAGGAAACCAAGCGCTATATGCTTCGTGTCCTGGCCATAAAGTTAATCATGGAGAACCCTGAGACTTACGGGTTCTTTATTGAGGAAGACCAACTGTACTACCCGGAAGAAACCGTAACCGTAGAACTCACCGAGAATGTTGGCGATTTGGTAAGTTGGGCACAAGAACGGGGAGTAACCTATAAGACGCTGAAACGGCATAACCCTTGGCTCCGCCAAAAAGATGTGAAGGCCCGCAGAGATGGAAAACCGTGGCTAATTGCACTTCCTACCTACGCCCACGAACCAATCTCCGCTACCGATAGTTTATCTTCGGACTGAACCTGATTGGGGGTTAGTTTTTCGGTAATTTTGCCCCCCGATTAATTGAGTGCTCATGCATGATGACTCTGCGGTAGCTACCGCTCCTACTACTTCTGATTTTGATGAAACGGGACATGATTTTATAGAAGTCTATGGCGCCCGCGAACACAATCTCAAAAACATTGATGTTACCCTGCCCCGGCGTCAGTTGGTGGTGATTACGGGAATTAGTGGTAGCGGAAAGTCCTCACTGGCTTTCGATACGCTCTACGCAGAAGGCCAGCGGCGCTACATGGAGAGCTTTTCTGCTTATGCGCGGAGCTTCATTGGCGATTTGGAAAGGCCCGATGTAGATAAAATCAAAGGCCTGAGCCCAGTTATTAGCATCGAGCAAAAAACCACCTCGCGTAACCCACGATCTACCGTGGGTACCGTCACCGAGGTGTACGACTTCTTGCGGCTGTTGTTTGCACGGGCTGGAGAGGCCTTCTCCTATCTTTCGGGCGAAAAGATGGTTAGGCAGTCAGAAGACCAAATCATCAACCACCTACTGGAGCAGTACGACGGGAAGAAACTCATTATTTTGGCTCCGGTAGTCAAAGGCCGGAAAGGCCACTACCGCGAACTATTCCAACAGATCCGCAAGTTAGGATTCAACAAAGTTCGGGTAGATGGTGAGTACCAGGACCTGGTGCCCAAGATGCAGGTAGACCGCTACAAAACCCACGATATTGAGATTGTGGTGGATCGCCTAGCCGTAGCTGAAAAAGAGCGGTTCCGTCTGGCGCAGTCCGTCAACCAAGCCTTGAATCAGGGCAAGGGAGTCATCATGGTACAAGAGCATGGCCAGGACGGGGTGGCCCACTTCTCTAAATACCTGATGGACCCCACCACAGGGCTGAGTTATGACGAACCTGCTCCCAATTCTTTTTCCTTCAATTCACCCTATGGCGCCTGTCCTACTTGTAACGGACTAGGTTCTATTCAGGAAATAACCCGGGAAACAGTCATCCCAGATCCCAGCCTTAGCATAAGCCGGGGCGGCATTGCCCCTTTAGGCGAGTACCGTGACATCTGGATCTTTAAGAAGATTGAGGCCATTCTGAAACGCCATAAGGCTAATCTAACTACCCCCATTGAGAAGCTTCCGGAAGATGTGATCGAAACTCTGCTCTACGGGGACAGTGTACCGGTGGCAGTTTCTTCCGTGAAATATCCAGGCACGGACTGGCAAACTAAGTTCGAGGGCATCGTCAAGTTTCTGGAGAAGCAGCGAGACTCCGGTACGGAGAAAATGCAGAAATGGTTGAAAGACTTCACCATTACCAAAACCTGCCCCACCTGCGAAGGGGCTCGCCTCAAAAAGGAATCGCTTCATTTCCGGATTGATGGAAAAAATATTGCCCAATTAGCTGGGATGGATATCCAAAGCCTAGGGCAATGGCTGGTAGGGGTAGAAGACCGGATGAACAAACGCCAAGCTCGAATTGCAGGAGAGGTTCTGAAAGAAATCCGCAAGCGGGTGGGCTTCCTACTCGATGTGGGTTTGGACTACCTACACCTCAACCGCCCTCTCCGTACCTTGTCAGGAGGGGAGGCTCAACGTATTCGCCTGGCTACTCAGATTGGTACCCAACTAGTGGGTGTGCTGTACATCCTAGACGAACCTAGTATTGGGCTGCACCAGCGTGACAATGTGAAACTCATCAAGGCCTTGAAGGACCTGCGGGACCTGGGCAATACGGTATTGGTAGTTGAGCATGATCGGGATATGATGATGGAGGCCGACTATTTGGTTGATATTGGCCCGGGAGCTGGAAGACATGGAGGTCAGATTGTTTCGGCAGGTACTCCAAAGGAAGTATTAGCCCAGGACAGTACCACTGCCAAGTATCTTAAAAATGAGCTGCGAATCGAAGTACCCAAGCAGCGCCGTGAGGGACTAGGTAAGAGCATCACACTGACCGGCGCTACAGGTCATAATCTGAAAAAGGTCACGCTAGAATTGCCACTGGGTAAGATGATATGCATCACAGGCGTGTCCGGCAGCGGTAAGTCTTCCCTTATTCACTCCACTCTTTTCCCGATCCTCAACCAACATTTCTTTAGGTCTCGTCGGGAGCCCTTGGCTTATGAGAAGATAGAAGGGTTAGAGCATATTGATAAAGTGATTGAGGTAGACCAGTCTCCCATAGGCCGTACACCTCGTTCCAATCCTGCCACCTACACGGGAGTGTTCTCAGATATCCGAACCCTATTCAAAGAACTGCCTGAAGCCAAAATTAGAGGCTATAAACCCGGCAGGTTTAGTTTTAATGTGAAAGGGGGCCGCTGCGAAACCTGTGAAGGGGCGGGTATGAAGCTCATCGAAATGGATTTTCTTCCTGATGTGTACGTACCCTGCGAAACCTGCAAGGGCAAACGTTATAACCGGGAAACCCTCGAAGTTCGGTTTAAAGGAAAGTCCATTGCGGATGTATTGGACATGACGGTAGAGCAAGCCGTGGACTTTTTCGAGAACCAGCCCAAGATCCTCCGCAAAATTCAAACCCTGAATGATGTAGGTCTTGGCTACATCTCTCTCGGTCAGCATGCCACCACACTTTCAGGTGGTGAGGCCCAACGAGTAAAGCTAGCTACCGAACTTAGCAAGCGAGATACCGGAAAGACTCTGTATATTTTGGATGAACCTACTACGGGGCTCCATTTCCAGGATATTCAGCATCTTCTGGATGTGCTCAACAAGCTAGTAGAACGCGGCAACACTGTCCTGATAATTGAGCACAACCTGGACGTCATAAAAGTAGCCGACCATATTGTCGATTTGGGACCAGAAGGAGGTCAAGGTGGGGGTCAAATTCTCATTTCGGGTACACCCGAGAAAGTAGCCAAGAGCAAAAAAGGATACACGGCAAAGTTTTTAAAAGAGGAATTAGCGCGTTAAACCCAATATTCTTAGGATAATGCCCACAATCGAAGTGATTCGGTGTAATTTTTGTTATATATGAGGGTGTTATTTTAAGGAAATTAGGTATGAGTATTCATTTTCACTACAAATTTTTGGTTGGCGCTGCTCTTTGGTCTGGCATTGTTTTTTCGAGTGAAGCACAACTTTCAGGTTCTACATATGCGCAAGCAAAAGCCGCGGGTAGGGGTTCAATCACCTATACCTATATGGAAACTCCCGGCTTTGCTTCAAGCAATGATCAAGGTGAGGTAGAAGGTCTCTGCATGGACTTGCTGGAAGATTTTGTATCCTATTGTAGAGATAGAGAGGGCATCAACCTTTCTGTTGATTACCAAGGGGCTAATCCCAACGATTTTAATAGGTTTCTTTCGGAAGTGAAAACAGGCAGTGGAGGGGTGATCGGTTTAGGAAATATCACCATCACCTCAGCTAGAAGGCAAGAATATACCTTTACCCCAGCATTCATCAATAACCTCACGATCATAGTTACCAATAAGAGCGTACCTACGCTGAGGAATCTTGAGGATATACAACAGCAATTTGCTGGTATGAAAGCCTACGCCGTGGCAGGTTCTACTAATGCAGCCAATCTGGAAGCCATCAAGCAAAGGTATTGGCCTAATTTGGAGATTGTAACTTTGCCTAGTAGCCCAGAGGTTTTAGAAGCGGTAATTTCTGACGGTAAATCATTTACCAATTTGGATCTTGCCTATTTCTTATCTGCAACCCGGGCTGGCAAGCCCATCAAGCGGCACCCTGCAGGTGACGAACGATCAGAAGAATTTGGCTTGCTGATGCCCAAAGGTACTGACTGGGCTCCGGTGTGGAACCGGTTTCTTACTACCGAGTACCGCAACAGTACCGGCTACAAGCAGAAGATTGCCGAGCACTTGGGTGCTACAGCGTTGAAGCTTCTCACTACCGTGGGTGGTTAACCGGGATCAAGCAAGATTTCTAGGGAATTTTCGCCGTTGTTGGTGTTTGAACGCAGCGCCACCGTTAACCTTCGCGATCCTACTTGTTGGCGGCCGGCGCTCCGGTGACGCTGGGCTACCTAGGCACTTTTGGTGTTCATATCCCAATCAAGGGCAAGCCTTGTAAGTAAATAAGTCCCCGAGTTTTCTGCTTGATAAGTTTACCATTTAGAATCATCTACCCATAAATACAAAGGGCGACCTCGATATTCGAAGTCGCCCTTTTTTGTAGGTATCCCCTAGAGGCCTCTACAATACAATAGGCTGTTGGGGTATTAGTGATTCTGGTAATGGAGAACCAATACCTGCAATTTTGATCAGCTTTCCCTTGTCATTTAGGGTAGGGAAGAACATCAAATGTACCCAAACGCCTTCTCCCTTATTGTTTTTCCAAAGGGTATAGGTTTCAAGATATTTTCCTTGTAGCAGCACCTCACGCATATCACTGTAGTAGGTGGAATTGAGCACGTCATTATCAAACAAGACTTGCATTTCCTTCCGGGCCAAGGCCTTGCCTTCGTACCCTAAGAAAGTGAGCATGTTCTCATTCGTTTTCCGAATCTTCAATTCCTTGTTCAGTTCAAGCATGAACACCGAGTCCTCAATGGAGGTCATGATAGCGCCCATCTCCCGGTTTAGGAACTGCAATTCCTCCTTGGTCTGCTCCAGGGCCTCCATATTCTCCGTTACTTGAGCATCTTTAGCTTCCAGCTGTTTAATCATCACCCGCATCTGCTCCTCTATTCGCTTCTTATCCGTGATGTCCGTTAGCAGGCCGTTCCATAGTACCTGGTCCATATCATCCCGCTCAGGTTGCGCAGAGATGGTGATCCACATTACAGATTTTCCGTCCTCACCCACAATCCTGCCTTCCCAGTTTAGGGGATTCAAGGCCTGCGCCGAAGTAAGCAGCGCTTTGCGGTAGTTATCCCGATCTTCAGCAATCAGCCGCAAGACCTCTTCATGATCCGGTGCCTCTACCACTTCCTCAGGTATCAGACCAAGCATAGCTTTACTGGCAGAACTCACAAAGGCGAACTTGCAGGTTCCTGTGGCATCCATTTGCAGCTGGAATATCATCCCCGGTACATTCTGGGTCATCTGGCGGAAACGGTGGTCGTTTTGTGCCAGCTCCTTCTGCTTGCGAGCCATTTCCTCTTGTGTGGCCTGCAGTTCTTCCATGTTCTGCCGCATCTCTTCCTCCTGAGCCTTCATTTCCTCAGTCATCTGCTGAGAGTCCTCCAAAAGCAGTTTGGTCTTTTGGTTTGTGCGTGAGGTAGCCAGCGTAGAGGTCACACTCTCGGATATCTTTTCCAAGAAGCTAATCTGATACTGAGGTATTTTATCGAAGGAGGCCAG
>JBCBHI010000283.1:0-6200 GCA_038525885.1 Bacteroidota bacterium | reverse complement strand
CATAGGAGTATACCTGGCCTATGTATATTTCGGAAACACCACTGGCTCTATAGTTCTGGTAGGTACCCTGGGCTTGTCCGTGGGTACGGCCATCTACAGTTTTCGGACCGGAGTCTGGGACAGGTTTGCCAACAAGAGCAAGGTAGAAGGCCGCGTAAACAGTGACCCGCTTACCATTGCCGCCGGCGACGTAGGCGAGACCATCTCAGTCCTGCGGCCCATCGGCAAAGCCGAATTTGGAAATAAACTATATGAAGTGCGCACCTTGGGCAACTACGTAGAAGCCGGCGAAAAGGTGAAAATCACGCACATCGACCATACTAAGATTTTTGTAGAACCCCTAACTGAATAAGTACCCCATGGGAGCACCCTTATTAATAATCATCGTAGCGTCCATCATTGGTCTCTTCGTATTCCTGTACTTCGTGCCACTCAACCTCTGGATTACCGCCGTATTTAGCGGCGTACGCGTGGGGTTGTTGGAACTGGTATTCATGCGGATTCGGAAAGTACCCCCACGGATCGTAGTAGAATCCTTGATTACCGCTACCAAGGCCGGTCTTTCGGTTAGCACCTCAGAACTCGAAACCCACTACCTGGCAGGTGGTAACGTTCCTTCCGTTATCAAAGCCCTGATCTCAGCGGACAAAGCCAACATCAACCTGGAATTCAAGCAGGCCACTGCCATCGACCTGGCGGGCCGCGACGTATTCGAGGCAGTGCAGATCTCCGTAAACCCTAAGGTGATCACCACCCCTAAAGTAGCCGCCGTAGCGGCCGATGGTATTCAGCTCATTGCCATTGCGCGGGTTACCGTTCGTGCCAACATCCAGCAGCTAGTAGGTGGTGCCGGTGAGGATACCATTCTCGCTCGTGTAGGCGAGGGTATCGTAACCTCCATTGGTTCTGCCAACACTCACAAAGAGGTGCTGGAAAATCCTGATAAGATCTCCAAACTGGTACTACAGCGGGGACTGGATGCAGGTACTGCTTTCGAAATCCTCTCCATTGATATTGCCGATGTGGACGTAGGGGCCAACATTGGGGCGAAACTGCAGATAGACCAAGCGAACGCTGACCTGAAGGTGGCCGAAGCTAAGGCGGAAGAACGCCGGGCTATGGCGGTAGCTACCGAGCAAGAAATGAAGGCCAAATCGCAAGAGGCCCGTGCAAAAGTAATCCTGGCCGAGGCCGAAATACCCTTGGCAATCTCCGAATCTTTCCGTTCAGGGAATTTGGGTATCATGGATTACTACCGTTTACGTAACTTACAGGCAGATACCAGTATGAGAGATTCCATCTCTGGTAAAGACACTAAGGACAAAAAAGATAAATAAGACATACTTTACTACACCTATAACCTACCTGAAAAACCCCCGACCTCTTGGGCCGGGGGTTTTTATTTGCCCCTACGGAAACGCTCGGGTGCAGGGGTGGCATAGGCAGCCGTGGTTGGGGCCCATGTTTCCCTGGCAATTCCATCAAGAAAAAATACTTTGAGCGCCCGGGCGGGCTGTCCCCTTTACTCCTCGCCTTCCGCTGCGCTCCAGGCTATGGGGTACCGGCTCCATCCCTGGCGCGGAGCCAGTGTGAGTAGGGAGCGCGAGTATTGAGTGTGTATTAGCTATGCAGTGGGGTATTTAGGTGGTGGATGCCACACAAAGCGGCTAGCACGGGTCCGACCGCTATCTGCGTTGTGAAGATAGCGGTCGGACCCGTTTTCTCCATTCAACTCCATTTCTGATCCCATCCTTCAAATTCATTTGTTTCTATTTTATAGAAACAAACCTTTTGCTACCTTCGTGTAAGAAGTATGCAAAGTAGAAACAAATGAAAGGAACTAACCTGGGTGAGTTCGAGGAGTTGGTGCTACTGACGGTTGTGCTGCTGCAAGACGAAGCCTACATCTTGAAGATTCGGGAGGAACTGAAGGCGCAAGCCAACCGGTACCCGGCTATGGGAGCCTTGCACGCTACCTTGTCGCGACTGGAGAAGAAGGACTTTTTGCAGTCCGACCTGGCAGGGGGTACTGCCGAGCGGGGTGGTCG
Organism: Bacteroidota bacterium; assembly: GCA_038525885.1. Lineage (GTDB taxonomy): Bacteria > Bacteroidota > Bacteroidia > Cytophagales > Cyclobacteriaceae > DMST01. The sequence continues at coordinate 4,152 of JBCBHI010000283.1, read as the reverse complement.
GCGAAAGCGCGTGTACGAACTCACCAACGCTGGCAAACAAGCCCTGCACGAAGCCCACGAGGTGCGGAACCGCATGTGGGGTCAGATTCCTGAATTTGCTCTGCGACTGAACTAATGAACAACCACTTCGCAACACCCCCCAACTGGTCTCTGAGGCTCATCCGCGCTTTGGTGCGGGATGAACTGCAAGAGGAAATAGAGGGGAACTTATACGAATACTATCAGGAATTGTGCGATCCTATAGCCCGCTGGCCACGGGTACGGTATGCCTACGAAGTACTCCTGTATCTGCGTCTGAGTACGCTCAAACATGTCAAACTCAAAAACTTAGGACTCATGTTTCACTTCAATCCGCGGGTCACACTCCGCCATCTACTACAGCAGAGAGCCAGTACAGGCATTAGCCTTCTGGGTTTTGTGGTAGGACTAGTCTCCGTATTCTTTCTGTATTTCTACATCAGCTATGAGGGCACGGTGGATAGTTTTCATACCCATAAGAATGACACCTACCGGGTACTACGCACCGCCTACTATCAGGATATAGATATGCGAGTGGGAGTAACCAGTGGGCTAACCGCAGAGGCTTTGACCACTGACTTTCCGCATGGCATTCTGGATGCCCATAGAGCACGCACGGTCTCGGGGCTGGTGCAAGCAGGAGAAAAAACATTTCGCGAAGAGGGACTGCTCATGGCGGACCCTAACCTGTTTACCTTCTTCGATTTTCCCCTTGCCGTGGGAGATCCACAAACCGTACTGCAAGACCACCGATCCGTAGTGATCAGTGAATCGCTGGCTCTCAAATACTTTGGCGAGCCACGCCCGCTGGGGAAAACGCTTAGCATCGACCAAGAGGAGGAATTGACGGTAACGGGTATTCTAGGACCCAAACTCGGGAACTCTCACTTGGACTTCGATCTGGTGATGAACATAAAGCAGTTTGATAGTCAGGGCTGGATGCAAACCTGGTTCAACAATGCGGTGGTGACCTACATTCGGATTAACCCTACTTCCACCGTAGCCAGTTTAGAAGAGCAATTTCCTGCCTTTTTGGATAAGTACTTGGGTGAAGAGGCCCGTGCCTCTGGTAGCTTGCAAACACAGTTCAAACTAGAACCCCTAACGGCTATCTATTTCAATGCGGACACCCGATATGATCCCATTAAGCACGGAAACCGTCAAAACCTGGTCATTCTTTCTTTTGTGGCGCTAGCCATCTTGGCCATTGCCTGTTTCAATTATGTGAACCTGGCCATTGCTCATGCCCAAAAACGGGTAAAGGAAGTGTCGGTACGTAAGGTATTAGGAGTCACGAAATCTCGTCTGGTATTTCAGTTTATGAGCGAATCGCTGGTAGTTATTGTACTGGGCTTGATTGCCGCCGGTCTTCTTACTGAGCTTTTGACTCCTCTTATAAGTGGCTGGTTTGGCGTGGAAGTGCCCATGAATTGGACTGACTCTACGGTAGTCATGTTCGTGAGTATACTACTGGGGGGTATCCTGTTGCTTTCTGGGCTGTACCCCGCCTTGTTACTATCCTCTTTCCAAACCACAGCGGCACTCAAGTCCAGCCGCATGCCCCTGGGCCGTAACCTACTAGTAAGGAAAGGCCTGGTGGTTATGCAGTTCACGCTTTCGATATTCATGATCATCGTGACGCTCTTGGTTTCTGTGCAGCTCAATTTTTTGCAAACCAAGGAATTGGGATTCGATCAGGAATCCATTGTCCTTTTTCCCTTGGACGTTACTTTGGATTCTGCACAAGCAGAGTCTGCGCTCAACCTGATCCGGGATTTGCCCCAGGTGACAGATGCTACCGTAGGCTCTGGTACACCGGGCGGTTTCCATGATGCTACCTCGCTGGAAGTTCCCGGGGTTGAGGACCTACTGTTGGCACGCACGGCATGGGTAGATTCTCATTACCTGACCACCTATGGTATTCAGACCGTTGCAGGGAGTGCCCCCAATCCTGAAATGAATCAGGACATGCGCGGTAAGCTGTACCTGAACGAAGCCGCCATGGGGGTGCTGGGCCTTGAACCGGAATCCCTGATAGGTGAGGTGATTAGCCTAGCGGATTGGGGAGAAGGTTTCCGTTTTGAACTTGCAGGGGTGGTACAGGACTACCATTACTCCTCGCTGCGCGATGTCATTGAGCCCTTGGTAATTATCATACAACCGTTTCCTCGTATGGTAGCGGTACGCACTACGGGGCAGGATATGGCCCAAACGCTGGAGGGGCTAGAGGAAATTTACGCACAAATAGCTCCCGGTTTTCCGCTCAACTATTCCTTTCAGGACGAAACGCTCAACCAATTGTATGCCGGAGAGCAACAACAAGCCCGGGTGTTTTCCTCCTTTAGTATGATCTCTATCCTACTGGCATGTATGGGCATCCTGGGCCTGGCCGCCTTTGCCGCTCAGCGCCGCCAAAAGGAGCTAGGTATTCGCAAGGTGCTTGGGGCCAGCGTGCAAGGTCTGATGGGGCTTATCTCCAAGGAGTTTATGCTTCTGGTATTGGTGGCGGTAGGAGTGGCTATTCCGACGGCTTGGTACTTTATGGACCAGTGGCTGGCAGATTTTGCCTACCGCATAACGCTGTTGCAGTTCTGGTACATCTTCTTGGGTGGGGGGCTGCTTGCTCTGCTCATCACCTTCCTCACCATAGGCTTACGCACTTACCGGGCGGCAGTACGCAGACCCACCGAGAGCATCCGGTATGAATAGGAAGGTGTGCAGTGTCAGGACAACCTCCTGATTGCCTAGCTAAAATTGCGATATTGGGGCCTCTCTTCGAAAAACGAAGGGAGGCCCTTTTGCTACCTAGCTCATGACCCCAACCTTGCACCTTGCCCAATTGGAAGATATTCCTGTGCTATGCACCCTGATGGAGGAGTTCTATGCTCTGGATGGTTACCCCTTTGATGAGGCCAGATCCGAACAAAACCTGAGACAGTTCCTTACCCAAGAGCATCTCGGGCGCTTTTGGCGGGTGGAAATTGAGGGCGTACTGGCAGGATACCTGGCCCTCGCCTTTGGTTTTAGCTTTGAATACGGTGGCCGTGATGCCTTCATCGATGAGTTTTTTCTCAAGGAGAAGTATCGGGGCCAGGGCATGGGTACCCAACTGATTGCCCTGGTGACCCAAGAGGCGGAGCTGCTTGGGGTGAAGGCCTTGCATCTGGAAGTGGAGATGCACAATATATCAGGGAATCGGTTGTACCAGAAAACAGGGTTTCAAGGTTCGGGTAGAACCTTACTATCTAAGCGATTGGATTGAGGATAATGCGATGGAAGCTACGTTGAGACCTCGGATAAAGATCTGCTGCATGAAGAGTGTGGCGGAAGTCAAAATGGCGATCAGCCTGGGAGCGGATGCTCTGGGCCTGGTAGGGCCTATGCCTAGCGGACCCGGAATGATAAGCAATACGCTGATTGCAGAAATAGTTGGTACTGTACCACCTCCGGTTTCCACCTTTTTGCTAACCAGTGAGACGACCGTGGAGGGTATCATCGCTCATCACCAGAAGGTGCACACCCATACTATACAGATAGTAGACGAACTGAAGAAGGGTACCTATGCTGAGCTGAGAGAGGCCCTACCGGGTATAAAACTGGTGCAGGTAATACATGTAGTGGACGAGCGGAATGTGGACGAAGCGCTCCGCCTGGCTGAGCAAGTGGATGCCTTGCTGCTAGATAGCGGAAACCCCAAGGCTAAGGTGAAAACCCTGGGCGGTACCGGGCAAGTGCATGATTGGTCCTTGAGTCGCAAAATCCGTGAGCAATCTTCCACCCCACTCTTTTTAGCCGGGGGGTTAAAGGAAAGCAATGTGCGCCAGGCCATAGAAGAAGTAGGGCCTTATGGTCTTGATCTGTGTTCTGGAGTGCGGACTGATGGGCATCTGGATCAAGAGAAGCTAACCCGCTTTATGCAAGCTGCCCGACAGGGTAATACATAAGATCTTAAGAAATATTTCGCTAAAATTGCATTATGTACAATATGTATATTTACGAATTGATTTATTCAAATATCTCAGTAAACCCAGAAATCACAATTGGTCACATACTTGTTTGAAATTGTTATATAAATACAGACTTTCTTTATCTATATTTTGCAATAATTGATTTATAAACCACTGATAGACAAAC
>JBCBHI010000282.1:0-6205 GCA_038525885.1 Bacteroidota bacterium | reverse complement strand
CCCGGTGCTTTTGTGCTGAATCAGCAGGCTCCCGGTGCTTTCGTGTTGAATCAGCAGGCTCCTGGTGCTTTCGTGTTGAATCAGCAGGCTCCTGGTGCTTTTGCGCTGAACCAGCAGGCTCCTGGTGCATTCGTGTTGAACCAGCAGGCTCCCGGTGCTTTCGTGTTGAATCAGCAGGCCCCCGGTGCTTTTGTGCTGAATCAGCAAGCTCCCGGTGCTTTTGTGCTAAACCAGCAGGCTCCCGGTGCATTCGTGTTGAATCAACAAGCTCCCGGTGCATTCGTGTTGAATCAGCAAGCTCCCGGTGCTTTTGTGCTGAATCAACAAGCTCCCGGCGCCTTTGTGCTGAACCAGCAAGCTCCCGGTGCTTTTGTGCTGAACCAGCAGGCTCCTAGTGCTTTCGTGTTGAACCAGCAAGTACCCAGTGCTTTTGTGCTGAATCAACAGGCCCCTAGCGCCTTCGTGTTGAGCCAACAGGCATCCGCTATGCCCCATGCGGCATTTGCATTAGTGACACCTCCATTCTAAGGGTAGGCTTACCCCTGCCACCATTCAGAGAGACGAAGGTTGGCCCAAAGGGACCAACCTTTGTTTTTGCCTATCCTAAACCCAAGCTATGCTAGCCTTTCATACTAGCCTGAGAGAACGCCCCATAGAGGAGACCTTAGTGTTTGCCAAAGAATATGCCCGCAAGCTGGGAATTACCCGGGTGACGGACATCACCCGGCTAGATTCCCTAGGGATCCCCGTCTATTCCAGTATTCGTCCCGGTGCATTGCCCGGCACCCTTTGTGTCAATTCTGGGAAAGGTTTCCGGCCTGAAGAGGCCCTGATAGGAGCCTACATGGAAGCTATTGAGTTCACCATGGCAGAATACAATCGGGCAGGATTGCAGACATTTTGGGCTCCGCTTCAATACGTGCTTGATGGTATGTACCGTCCCCATGCCTACTTAGATTTAGGGCCGCGTGTGGGAGCTCCCGTCAACCCCATGACACCCATTGAACAGGTATACATGGAAGACCTTTCCTCTCGGCAAACGTTTGCCGTGCCTGCGGAATTGATCTTTATGCCCTACAGCCACCCGCAGGGGCTTACCGTGTATGGTTATAGTTCCAACGGATTGGCATCCGGTAACACTCTCTTGGAAGCTACCATACATGCGCTGATGGAATGCATAGAACGGGATGCTCTCAGCTTTTACTTTATGCTACCCAAAGTGCAGCAGGTGAACCCAGACAGCTGGCCTGCCCACGTGAAGGAGGTAGCCAAGCAGGTGAAGGACAAGGGAATGCAATTGGCAATCCAGTATATCCCCAATGACTTCGGCATGCCCACCTTTAGCGCCGTCCTCATAGATGAGCAAATGCAAGACCCTTTGTACATCAACGGAGGCTACGGTAGTCATGCCCTGCGTGAGGTAGCCATGAACCGGGCAGTTTCCGAAGCTGTACAATCCCGCCTGGTGTACATCCATGGGGGGCGAGACGACTTAGTGGAGAACTACCAAAACAATGTAAAACTCACCCCTTCGGAAAAAGAAAAGCGCTACCGGGAGATGGTGCACAATGCCACCCAAGCACCCACTCAGGTCAATGTAGAGGACATAAATCAGTACGAATGGCCGGCACAATCGGCCAGTGAATACTTATCCTACCTGCTAGGGTTGCTCCGCGAAAAAGGATTCCCTAACCCGCTCCGGCTAGTATATACCCGTCCGGAAGAGTCACTCCAGGTAGTGCGAACGTTGGTTCCAGGCCTGGAACATTTCAACCCCACCTATCAGCGGTTGGGCCCAAGATTAAAGGCATACAGTACACAAGTCCCCAAGCATGGTTAACCAAGAACAGATCAGACTATACGCAGGCCCTAGTTTGACTCCTCGTAGTCGGGAACTAGCTGCCGCTCATCACATCACGCTTTGCCCACCCATCAGACGGGGAGAGGTGGATGCGCTCAGGCAGCAGGGCTACCAAGGGGTAATCATTATTGCCGACGGAATCTTCCACCTGCACCTGCCCGTTGGGCATGCCGAATTGAGAGACGCCCTACGCTCAGGCATCCGAATTTTCGGGCTTAGCTCCATGGGGGCCATCCGTGCCTACGAGATGATCCCCTTCGGCATGGTGGGGTATGGGCGGGTATTTCAGTACTTCACCGAGTTTGATGACTTTCAGGACGATGAGGTGGCCATGCTTCATACTACCGAAGAACCCTTCAAAATGTTGAGCGAACCCATGGTTCATTTGAGGGTAGCCATCGGTACGTGGGTGAGCCAAAATATTTTAACCCAAGCTCAGGGAGATGAAATGATTAACCATTTCAAAAATTTGTATTTTGGCGATCGAACGCTATCCCTGCTTCGAAAGCTATTAAAACAATGCGGGGTACAGCAAGTCTCAGAATTGGTCAAGAATTTTGACCAGTATCGAATCAAAAACCATGATTTGGAGAGCTTTTTGGTCAACAGAGTCTGGACGAGAACCGCGTTCATTTCATCGAAAGGCTAGCCTGCGGAAGAAAATATTCAAATTATGGATTGTATTATTCCTGGTTGCCTTCCTTTGCGTAGTTCCTAATTCTTCCGCTTTCGCCCAGCCTCAAGGCGTTCCTTTCCATACCCAATATTCCCCTCAAGAATTTGAGAGTGCCTCAGAGGTCTGGAATATCCAATTTGATGACCGGGGGCAAGTCTGGGCTAGTACCAACGAAAACATCCTGCATTTCAACGGAAACACCTGGGCCCAATACGAGGTAGGTAAGGCTGGCAAGGGAGCCTACTCCATGCATTGGGATACCGCCGCACAGACCGTTTTTTGGGGAGCAGATGCAGATTTTGGATGGTTAAAAGCCACTCCCGAGGGTAGGGTCTCCGAGTCCTTCGTAAGGCGCTTCCATCTAGATACCCTGCCCATCAATACCGTTTATTCCGTATGGCAGCATAAGGGAGCTACCTTTTTTCAGGACGACCGTTACCTGTTCAAATACCAGCAAGACACGCTAGTATACTTTGACCTGGGCAATACCTACCACCGTAGTTTTGTGGTGGAGGGCACTCCCTATTTGAGAGTAGAGGGAGTTGGCTTGTGCCGTTGGGAAGCAGATACCGTTCAGCTATTAGGGGGCGGGGAACGCTTTGCCTCGGTGCCCATTTCCGGTTATTTGCCCGCACCCAATGGGCACTTGGTATTAGTAACCCAAAATGAGGGTTTGTTTCGATACGACCCCAACACTAATCAGGTAACGAGTTGGCAAACCGAAGTGGACCTTCTGCTGGCTGGTGGATTCCTATACCACGCCACCCAGTTACCCAACGGGCAGTATGCCCTGGCGGGATTGCGGTTGCCGGGGGTGGTGGTTATCAATCCAGACGGTACCTTGGCTAAAGTATATACCCCCCAGGATGGTCTGTTTTCCAATGCTGCCCTCTTTGTAGCGGCAGATCCTAACAATCATTTGTGGGTAGGAAGCCCGGAAGGACTAGTACATCTGGAGCACGGATCACCGATGGTGTATTGGGGAGCAGAAGAGGGCTTGCCTCCCAATATAACGGATATCCAAGGGCATCCCTTGGGAGGGTATTTTTTCACCACCCGTTCTGGCATCGGCAAACTTGAAGACGGGAAGGTAGAGATGTTTAACCAGTCACAAGCCTGGGAGTTGGCCCCTTACCCAGACGTGGAAGGGGAAACCAAATTGATTGCTGCTACTTTCGATGGCATAGTGGAGGTGGGCCCAGAAGGAGTAGCGTCCTATTTTGCTAAGGGTACCTACACCTTGGATTTGGAAGTGTCCCAAGCCTTCCCGGGCCGGGTTTATGTATCCACCAAAAGTGATCATGTACAAGTATGGGAACAACAAGCTTCGGGCTGGGTCATGATCGATTCGCTTTTTTCTGAAACGGGTAGGAAGATCAACCATCTGGTAGAAAGCCCTGATGGTACCCTGTGGTGTTCGGTAGTGCTGGACGGCCCGGCCTCTGCCCGGTTTGGGGAGAACGGCCAGCTAGTTCAGGAGTCGTATTATCCTTTAGTAGATTCCTCCGCCCTTTTAGAATTGCATCGTATTCATGGGCATTTGATATTCTCTTCGCCCGCAGGCACCTATACCTATGATAGTACCGAGGACCGCATAATCTCTTTCGCGGACTGGCCCGCAGAAATCTCATCTTGGGTTTCGGGCGGTTTTTTTGATGCTGACCAGCAAGGAGATTATTGGCTGTTTTCTCGTAGGGAACGCAATGGATTTGATGTGTTGGTATGGCATGAGCCTACCCAACAGATAGATACTGTGAAGTATGCCCGGGTCCCTGCACAAAGCGAACCCTCTGTGCTGGCCGATCCCCAAGGGGGATTCTTATGGTTGGGTACCGGAACTGGCATCTACCGATACCCCATGGGTGCGGAGTCCTCCCCTCAGGCAGAGGAGCTAGCTACGCTAGAACGGTACGTTTTTGGCCCCAAAAACAGCATCGTATTCAGAAACCAATGGAGCCGCCAGGAGCAGACTACTACCATTGATTTTTCTGACAATCAGATCGAATTCTTCTTTAGTACCAACCAGTACGTAAATCCTACGGAGTGCCGGTTTAGGTATTGGCTGAAGGGCCAAGAAGGAGAATGGTCAGCATGGTCTATCGACCGGAAAGTACGCTATACCAATCTCAGACCCGGCCACTATCACTTTTGTGTCCAGTCCAAAAACGGTTTTGGAGCTTACTCTGCGGTAGACTCCTTTCAGTTCTCCATTCTGGCCCCGTGGTATCAGCGGTGGTGGGCCTTTGTCTGCTATGCTTTTGGTTTGGTCATTATGGTGGGGTCCTTTATCCGGTTGCGCACGAAGAAGCTTCGCCGGGACAAACTCCGGCTAGAGGAAATGATCCGCATTCGCACCCTGGAGGTTCGGAATAAAAACGAACAGCTGGAATCGCAAAATGCTGAGATTCAGGCCCAGACAGCTGAGCTGTTGGTGCAGAAGGAATTCATATCGGAGCAGAAGGACGAGATTGAGATGAAAAACCTCAGCATCACCTCAAGCATCAAGTATGCTCAGCGCATTCAGGAGGCAATACTGCCTCGGAAAGAGGTGGTGAGGAAGTACCTGCCGGATACCTTCATCTATTATCAACCCAAGGATATCGTAAGCGGTGACTTCTATTGGTTTTATGCGGCAGAGGATGCTGTATATGTAGCGGCCGTGGATTGTACCGGACATGGGGTGCCTGGGGCATTTGTTAGCCTGCTAGCCAATGATATGCTCCAGCAGGTAGTACAGGTGGAAGGATACCGCCAGGTAGATGAAATATTGGAAGCCTTGCATGAGAAGGTAGTCACCAACCTGCACCAACGAAAAGGCGCCAATAAAGACGGCATGGACATGGCACTTTGCAAGGTGTCCAAAGATGGGAGGACCCTCTGGTTTGCCGGGGCCAAAAATCCGCTGGTCGTGGTGAAGGAAAATGCCATGCAGGTATTCCAGGGAGACAAAAAGTCTATTGGTGGCTCACGGCTGCGTTCAGAAATTGAATATCAGGTACACCAAATTGAGATCACGGAGCCCACTCAGGTTTACTTGTACTCGGACGGGTTTCAGGACCAGTTTGGGGGGAACCGAAACCGGAAATATATGGTGGGAAAATTCCGCGACTTATTGATGTCCATTGCCTGGCTTTCTCCCTCCGAACAAGAATCCGCTTGTAGTGAGACCCTGCGAGACTGGAAGGGCAAAATGCCACAAACAGATGATATCCTGGTGATGGGTTTCCGTTTGGGTGAAGACCTTGGTAGTGACTGATTGGCCTCGCCTATTTTCAGGACGATTGCCTTTCAAGTTCCTTTATCCGAGTTCCTGGAAGGAACGACACACATTACCCCCGCAGGTAACTGCGGGGTGAGTCCAGCGCTAGAAACAGAGTTCCCGGAGGGAACGATACACCCCTTCTGGGCCATTAAGGAGTCGATGCCCTCCCAGGAGGGGCTCACCTATTTTTCCAATTTGTCGTTTTCTCTGACGATCACTAACATATCCTTCGGAATCCGAATATTCCAATTACCTGCGGTGTTAGTAGGCAGTTTTTGCCTTTGCAAGTTCAGGCTAGGTTCTATTAGAAAGGGCATGGGGCTAGATTCTACAAATAGCCGAAACTTGGTAAAGTTCTGTTCGGCTTTTACCCATTGGTAGAGAAGTTCGCCGCCTTCGGTGATAG
>JBCBHI010000281.1:0-6215 GCA_038525885.1 Bacteroidota bacterium | reverse complement strand
ATCGCGGGGATGTTCCTAACCAACTTGCTATCGCAAATATTTCAGACTCACCAGATACTGGTGCTAGTGATCATGCTCTTTGGAGGCTGGGCCTGGTGGACCGAACGCACTTTTCGCCGTTTTCAAGAACAGTTGCAGGATGCCCTGCGGGCTAAACCCAAAACCCGCCAGGCCAATGCCGAAACACCTCCGGTACAGTCCTGGTATTCCCGGGTGAAGGAACCCTACTACCGCTACCTCTATGCCCTGGGGTTTGTGTCCATCATCATCTTGCTGGTGGTAGACTACAGCTTTCTGAACCAAGTGAAGTCATTCTTCTCGGCGGCAGATTATCAAGGCATGTCGCTGGCCGCCTTCTACGCCAACCTGTTTGGGGCCATCGGTATCCTTCAGTTTCTTTTCAAAACCGTCTGGGCCAGTCGGTTCATCCGGCGGTACCGGGTGGGGGCTGCCCTCAACCTTACTCCCTGGCTACTGTTGATGCTGGGGGTCTTGCAGGTATCCTTGTTGATATTCATCCCCAATAATCCAGGCCTGTTTCTGCTCATATTTCTGTTGGCCGTAGCGGCCAAGTTCGTAGATCAAGTGCTGCGGCTAGGGATGTACAATGCCACCTTCGAACTCTTTTACCAAACCATACCCAAGGGCATCCGGCCAGGAATACAGGCCGCGGTGGGGGGCATTGTGAGCCAGCTAGGCATCGTCCTCATTGGGGTCCTGTACTTCGTAGGCGTTCGGGCCATACCTGAAGCCTATCAGCTACATCTTACCGCAGGACTCCTGGTGGTAGGCTGCCTGCTTTGGATCTATTTTGCCCGCCAACTGTACGAAGCCTACAAGAACAAGCTGGCGATGATGCTGAATGGGAAAAGTGCAGATACTGACCTCAGTGCGAGCACGCCCGGAGCTGAGGTAGAGGGGGTAGTTGCGCTACCCTCACTAGAGGAGTCTGCACCCAAGATGAGCTCCGCTACGGAAGCGTATGACCGCTTTTTCGAGCAGTTCTGTTTGCAACAGTACCAAGACATTGTGCACCAGCTTGCCAAGCACCAAAGCACTTTACTTAGCTCCGAGGAAGAGCTACGGCACCAATTGCAAGGGGTCGTTCAGGGCAAAACAGCAGGCTCGGAGGAGTTCGCTACCAAGATGGCTGAAGGCATAGCGGCTTGCTACCGTACCCTCAGCAAGGTAGAAGACCGACGCCTGGCACTGCGGCTACATAGCCAACTAGCCCAGGCCCAGTCAGAGTCATTTCTTCGGCTACGAGCTACCGACAAGATCATGAGCGAAGAGCGGGAGTATTGCTTTCGGATGCTGGAGGCGGTGCCGGGTAGGGACTTCCCTTCCCTAGACCGCCATGAGGTATGGCTGGAACTGAATCCTCTGCTGGAGTACCTCACCTGGATTGCTGCCTGCCGGGCAGACTTACAGGCCAGCTTGGTGCTTACGGACCCGCTCCTACTTGCGCTGGAAGCAGAAAAGGAGCAAACCCTCCGCCGCATTTTTATCTGGCTGCGGTATCTCTACGACCCGGAAGCGGTACAGCTGATCCAGGAGTATTATTTCAAGGAAGAAGGCGGAGATACCAGCATATTGATGATGGAGCTGCTGGAAAATTTGCTGTCGCAGGAAGACAAGGCGGTCATCTTTCCCTTCTTCGAAACGGTATCTCCTGCTCAATTGGTAAAACGCCAACAACAGCACTTCCCGCAGGACCAACTGGCCGTGCCGGACCGCCTGATGGACATGGTGATGAAGGACTTCCGGCTGGTAAGTTCCTGGACGAAGGTGCTGGCCCTGGAGGCTCTCCTACAGCGCACTGACCACCAAGTACACCAGGTGCTGGGGGTGTTGCTGCTACACCCAGACCCACTGCTGTACCAAACGGCTGCGGTGCTCACCTATGTGCTATCGCCCCAACAGTACCATCAGTGGCAACAAGACCTGGCTCCGGCCAAACAAGAGGAACTCAGTTTTGTAGGAGAAGCATCCGGTATGGACTATCTGCTACTCCGGGACACCATTGCGCTGCTGAAAATGAACCGGATCTTCAAGGAATGGGAACCACGCAGCTTGGTAGCCTTGGCTACTAGGGTCGACATGGCCACCTGGGAACCCGGCGAAAGGCTGACTAGCCTGGAACAAGCCCCGGACGAAAATCCGGGGCTATGGCTGGTGGTGGCGGGTGGCCTGCTGATCACCGACGAGCAAGGGAGTACCTACGTGCTGGATACTGAGGAAGCCCTGGCCCCGGGTATCCTGCCTGGCGGGAGGGTAGTACGGGCCGAAGCTCAGGGCGAAACCCGCACCTTCTTTCTGCCTTTAGCCGCACTTTGGCAAAATCTGGTACCCGACGACGAACGCTTGCTGACCCTAAAGCAAGATTTATCTGCCTTACTAAACCAGCCCACACGGGCTGCCCAAGCTTCTTAGCACCTAACCCTTTGTTATTCTATGGAATCTCTTACCCTAAATTTATTCCTCGCGGTTATCAACCAACCGGAGGACGACCTACTGGAGGCCTCTCCCCACCCCACCTTCGACAGATTGGTGAAATACATGCTGGACGAAATGCCAAGCTCTTTTTGGGCACGGATGATAGCGCAGCCCAAGGGGGTACAAGAGGCCTGTTTGCAGCGACTTACTACGGCCCAAAGGGCGTGCTTTCTGCGCCGCCAGGGGGGCGTACCTCAGCATCTGTACGAAGTGCTGGATGCTCTGCGCAGACAGATGGATGCTTTTGCGTTTATGCAGCGGCATGATCTGATGTGGGAAGCCACCTACCGCTTGGTACTGCAGTTGTGGCAGGCACCCAAGAGTACGCCCCTTGAGCTACTGCAAGCCCTGGACGTCATCATTCAGCGGTACGCCATCTGCAATGTACTGCGCCCGGAGAACCAAACTGATGCCTCCTGGCTTTTAAGCTACTGGAAGGAAGACCTGCCGCCGCCCCACTCCGTTTCGCCCCCTGCCTGGCCTGGCTAAGGGGCAGCCCTAGCCCGGACCAAGCCGAAAACCTGGGGACTACCCCTCAAAGAAGCCTGCCCTTGTTGTGGTTGGGCATTCCCATGTTTAAGCACTGTAAGTGCGTCACCGGATCGCCGGCCGCCAACAAGAAGTTGTCGGTGGCGGGCTTAGGCCCTTAAACACCGACAACGGCGGGGTCCGCATAAATCTTGCTTGATCCCCTAGCGCCCCCTTTTGCTGCACCTCCTTTTCCTTGTACTAAGCCACATACCCATGGCGAAATCTGCCCAAAAACTCCGGTTTGTGATACTACTGCTATGCCTTTTTTTAGGGCTCCTGATTACCTGTGAGTCCTTTCCTTGGCAGGCACGAGAGTGGAATTATGCAGGCAAATATGGTCCTGCAGAGCCCTCACAGCAGGACGCTGGCTCCGCTGGTTTTCCCGATAGTCGCGTGCACATCTCACCTCCCTCACCACCTACCCAGCTCGAGGCGGCTACCAGGAAATTCATTACCCAGGAGGATACTCTTCTCCTTGAGCTGCCAGATTCAGGTACCCTCACCAAGTTAACCACCAAGCCTTTTGTGCGATTAGCAGATTCGGCTCGGCGGTTTAGGGGTAAAGATTCTTTGTCTTTGCTCGATCTAAAGGCCATGCCGACACCCGATCCGTGGCTTATGCAGGGAGCCAGTATCACCTACACACAGGCAGATATCCTACGGCTAGGAGCCCGTACCCTGTATGACCTAGCGCGCATCACTCCGGGGTTTGTAGAGTTGGCAAGTACGGAGGGGCGCACGGTGAGTGCCCGCGGGGTGGGCGGTGAAAGACCCCAGCCGGCCATATTTCTGGATGGGCAACTGCTCAACGATCTGCTGACGGGTACGGTGAACTGGGAGGGTCTGCCTCTCTATGCCGCGCAGTCGGTTACCTTCTCGGCCTTGCCCAATCCACGGCTGGGCCCGAAAGACCAAGGCATCATTCTTATCAAAACCCTGGGCAAGGCTTCTACCCAAAACCATCATGAGTTGAGGGGCAATCTACTGCCAGGCGCAGCGCCTGCGGGGAGCTACCAGGGGCAAATCATGTTGCCGAAAGGCAGGCTAGTAGGAGGCTTACAATGGCGCCAAGACCGAATATTTGCCCGACCCACTCCTGAGCTCGAAACGGTGCCCTGGCGGCTTCCGGATTATGCAGAACCTAAGACTACCTGGGCCCGAAGCAGCACTACCTGGAACGGCCAGGTGGCCTGGGTGGCCCCATGGGGTGAGCTGGCCTACTATCAAAAGCAGCACACCCTGGACTACTTGCGCAAGGCAAACTATGCGGGGGTATTGCCTGAGGGAGATCCCAGTGGCCAGCGCAAGGAGCAATTCTACGCCGTGATGGCCAACTTCTACTTGCTGAAGCAAGCGGGCCGTACCTGGAACCTGCGGCTGGCGGGTATCCAGCAGCAACAGACAGCCCGCAAGTATTTGTATTCTGCCGCAGAGGATAGCCTGGGATTTGAGCCCAGTCTCTGGCAGGCCCCATGGCCCAGCGATTCAGCTTTGAGCGGTAAGCACCGTCGTTTTACCTATCGACAAGCCCAGGAACAGCGTTTCTTTGTCAATACCAAGTGGACGCAAGGCTACCGCCCGCTCCATGCCAGCTCAGACTGGCAAGCCAAGTGGGACGTGCAGGCCGTATATGTGGCCTTTCGGTATGCTTACCAAGCCCAAGAGGGCACCCAGACGGTGGTTCGCTATGTGGATACCGGGGTAGAACGCACGGAGGAACAAACCTACCTTGCCACTCCTTGGTCCCTTCAGCGCCAGGGCGCGGTGGTGTTTGTCAATGCGTCCAGCACCTTCCAACGTGGGGACTTCTCCTCACAACTGGGAGCCCGTTTGCAAACGGTGAACCTGCCTATTGGGTCCGAAAACCGTGAGTGGCGTAGCCAGCCCATGTGGCAGCCTTGGCTCCAAATACAGAAGGTGTTGAGGCCAGACCAGTCGCTGTGGTTGCACTACAGCTATACGCATCTGGCCCCTCCTGATTCGGTACCGTTGCCGGGGATGTGGCAACCCCAGCCGGACAAGGCTCCGTACTTACGCCATACGGTGCAGCTGCAATGGGCGGGCCTCACGCCTAGCCAAGGCCGCTTTCGGCTGGGGGGCTACGTACAGGCCTACCGCAACCCTACTTCCCCGGACCGCTTTGTGCATCTGGCGGGGCTAGACACACAGCTTTTCCCTACGTTGGGTTCGGGTAATCTCACGATGGCGGGCCTGGAAGGATATCTTAGTGCTGACTTTTTTCCCCAGCAAGATTCCTTGCAACGGCCTCGGCTCCACACCTTCGTGCATGCTTCGCTCAGTCGGGCCATCGGCCCACTTACGGATTCGTCCTTTTTGCAACAGGGCGAGCTTATGAATTACCCTACCCTTACGGCAACGGGCCACCTCGCTTACACGTGGTCCGCAGTCGGCCAGGCACACAGCCCAGGGGGCGCGTTAGCGCTTACGGGCACCTACCGCTCGGCCACACCCTATCCCCTATCTGACACCGTAGCGGCATTAGTACCCCACTGGGAAAACCCAGAGGTGCCCGGCTTTTTGGAACTAAATGCCACCGCACAGTTTCGTTGGAAGCTTCCTCAAAGGAAGGATCTATCCTCGGCCACTCCGGCACCAGGCCTCACGCTTCAAGTTTCAGTCTACAATCTACTGGGCTATTCGGAACGGCTACCCGGATACACGGCCCTGCCCCAGCTGGGGCCTGGAAGGCATGGGGAGGTACTGGTCCGGATTAATTTTTAGGAGTTGCTGTTGTGGTTGTGGTAGGGGTCTGACAGTTGGGATTTTTAGGGGTCCGACGGGGACGCCTAGTCGGGTATCTGCATTGTGACGATACCGGCCTACGCGGCGCGGTCGGACCCCTTGACCCCAAGTTCCTTTTGTAACAGGTTTCTGTGCCATACAGCAACCAAGAGTCTTTAGTAACCCTGATATTTCCTCTAGCCCTAATCTTTACCCTCGCAGAAATGTGAGGACTATCGAAAAACGGGGGAGGTAATCGAAAGCTGGAAGCTTTCTAGGATCCTGGAGTTGCAAGCTAGGAATCTTGCAACAGGAGGAGCCCCCAGGAGGACAGGATGGTATTACCAATGAGCGCGGAGCGCTTTAAATGAACTTTAAACCAAGTAGGCGAACGGCTGTGGACAACGAGGTACAGCGGCTCTTCACGCCGCCATTCATTTCATCCA
>JBCBHI010000280.1:0-6255 GCA_038525885.1 Bacteroidota bacterium | reverse complement strand
TCCCTAGCGTTTCTGGGATTGCGAGTAGCTGCCCAACATAGAGAAATTGATATTCCGGGAGGTGATAATCAAAAGAATACGAAGATACATGAGCCATAAGTAGTTTGGGAGCAGAGGTCAGTGGGACCCAACTTATGGCTGCAAACCTCCCCAAACTTGGTCACTCCCAGTGCTACTTAGGTCACAAAAACAATTGCTTGGCTCTTTATGGAATTACCAGGTTTTGGGTAGACGAAGGGGGAGAAAAATAGGATTCCATTCTTTTTCTACAACACTATCTATTCCTTAGCTTTGAGACACTTCCAACTAGATAATCATGAAAAACTCGCTGCTAAGAACCATTCTGCTTCTTATCATTTTTCTTACTTCCATTCCTCTTATTGCCCAACCCTACACGATTCCCGTGCAGGTAACCTCAGAAGCTTTTAGTGGGATTGATTCCGCCTCAGCAGTTGGAGAATGGATTGAGTTTGAAGTAAGGGATACCGTAACCAATGAAGTTTTGGTCTATGTAGATGCCCTGTTTAACGATAGGGTATTTGATACTACCTTTTATCTTCCTTCAGGTAGTTTCTTTATGGAAGTATTGGATCTAGGAGCCCAAGTAGGTAATCCAATTGTCATTCTACAGGATAGTACAGAAATAGCTTATCGGTCAGATGTTGAGGGTTACCCCTTCACCTTATCTTATGAGTTAAGTCTCCTCCCTCGATTGGATACTGTATGCACCGACACTCTTTCCCTCGAATTTACAAGTCCCCAGCAACAAGGGGATTATATACTACAGTTGGGTACTGGCGATGGGGACTTTTCCTCTCCTGTGATACTAGATACCATTCAATCAATGGAGGATTATGGCGTCCACTTATGGGAAATGGATTCCACCCTTGCCCGAGATTCCACCTATTCCATCCGCCTGGCTTTAGGCGACTCGCTTTTTTCAGAAGCCAAAACAGTTTTTGTTTCCTCTGTTACTCAGCCGGTCGCAGCCTTTATCGTACCCCAGGTAATTTGTTGGGGAGATACGGCCAACTTCACATTTTCAGGAACCGCTTCAGATTTAGCAGTGTACCATTGGGAATTTGGAGACGGGACCACGGCTACTTCTAATACAGCTGGCAGCGAAAGAATCTATGAAAATCCCGGATACAAGACAGCTAGTTTGCGAGTGTCCGACCAAGGCTGTTCTTCCTTGATAGACACCTCAACCTTTCTCGTCCACGATTCTCTCAATAGCACCTTCATTACCAATACTAGTTTAATCTGCGGATCTGAAACACTACAGGTGAGTTTCGAAGGGGCCCAAAATGATTCCACCGTTCGGTTGTGGAATTTCAGTGATGGAGATACCATTGGCGCCAATCCTGATTCCTTTTCTGTGGGTTGGTTAGAGTTTGGCACTAAAACCATTTCCTTGGTTTTAGAGGGCGAAGGGTGTTTATCAGATACCACCACAGTTACGATTGATTTTAACCCAAAGCCCACCGCTACCTTCACCACGTCCAACTTAATTTGCTACCAGGATACTGCTACCATAGTGTATACAGGGACCGCAAGTAGTACCGCGTCGTTTGCCTGGTCACTGGGTACCAATGCACTGGATACTATTTCCTTTGATACCCTAAAGGCTCATTATGAGGTGGCAGGTTCGCAATCCTTGAGCTTAACCGTTACAGAAAATGGATGTGAAAGTGATCTTTATGAGCAAACACTTACCGTAAACCCACTTCTTTCTGCGGACTTTATTGCTCCATCCGTTATTTGCGAAGGAGACACGGCCATGCTTTTGTTTGAGGAAATGGCGGAGGGAGAATACCTCCTTTCTTGGGGTGTGGATCAAGGACAAGTAATTGGTGATGCTACTGCGGATACCTTGGAAGTTGTCTGGTCACAACCCGGCTCCCAAACCATTAGCCTGGTGGTTCAGAATAACGGTTGCCTATCGGATACAGCAAAAATGGACCTTTCGGTACAAGACCCGCCGCTATCTAGTTTTTCTATCCCTACTGAGGTGTGTTTTGGCGCAACAGCAGTAATAGAGTTTACAGGTGAAATGGAAACAGGATCAATCTACGAGTGGGATTTAAGTAATTGAATCTTTCCTCAAATCCATACACAGGGTACTTGGGTATCTTTCATTCCCGCACGAACTGCGTATTTTTGAGGTTATTCATTGCAACCAATCCCCGGATGGGTCCGGGAGTAGCATATAGGAAAGGGATACGATGGCCGAAGCGCAAAACGTAGTCTACGACGAAAGTAGTATCAAATCACTGGAACCCCGTGAGCACATACGGCTACGGCCCGGTATGTACATCGGTAAGCTGGGAGACGGCTCTGCCTATGATGACGGTATTTACGTGCTGGTGAAGGAGATCGTCGATAACTCCATCGACGAACATGCCATGGGCTTTGGTAAGATCATTCACGTGAAGGTATCCGAAAGACGGGTAGAGGTGCGTGACTTTGGCCGGGGTATTCCCTTGGGCAAAGTGATTGACTGTGTGAGCAAGATCAATACCGGAGGTAAATACGATAGCGGAGCCTTCCAAAAGTCCATTGGGCTCAACGGTGTGGGTACCAAGGCGGTGAATGCTCTGAGTACCTATTTCAAAGTGCAGAGCTTTCGAGAAGGGAAAACCAAAATAGCCGAGTTCTCCGAGGGTAAAATCACCCAAGACCATAAGGAGGCGGGTACTCAGGAGCGTAATGGCACCCTGACCGTATTTGAGCCAGACGACACCCTTTTCAAGCACTACAAGTTCATCCCGGAGTTTCTGGAAAACCAGATCTGGAACTACGTGTACCTCAACGCCGGGCTTACCATCCACTACAACAGCAAGCGCTACCACTCGGAGCGTGGCCTGTACGATCTGCTGGAGCGTAAGGTGGACACCGAGACCATCCGGTATCCCATCATTCACCTGAAAGGGGATGATATAGAACTGGCCATGACCCACGCCCAGCAATACGGCGAGGAGTACTATAGTTTCGTAAATGGCCAGTTTACCACCCAAGGGGGTACCCACCTGGCAGCTTTTCGGGAGGCAGTAGTGAAAACCCTGCGGGAGTTCTACAACAAGAACTACGACTCTGCCGATATCCGGCAGGCCGTAACGGCCGCTATTGCCGTACGGGTGCAGGAGCCGGTTTTTGAAAGCCAGACCAAAACCAAACTGGGTTCACAAAATGTAGGCCCGGACGGCCCTACCATGCGGACCTTCGTGAACGATTTTGTGAAGAAGGCGCTGGATGATTACCTGCACAAGCACCCTGATACAGCGGACGCCTTGCAGAAACGAATTCAGCAAAGTGAGCGCGAGCGCAAAGAGATTGCGGGTATCAAGAAGCTAGCCAACGAGCGGGCCAAGAAGGCCAACTTGCACAACAAAAAGCTGCGCGACTGCAGGGTGCACTATGGCGACAAAGGAGACAAAGGCGATGGCTCCATGATCTTCATCACTGAGGGAGATTCCGCCAGTGGGTCCATCACCAAAAGCCGGGATGTGCAAACCCAGGCCGTATTCTCACTGCGGGGTAAACCGCTCAACTGCTTTGGCCTCAGCAAGAAAGTAGTGTACGAGAATGAGGAATTCAACCTGTTGCAGCACGCCCTCAACATAGAGGACGGACTGGAAGGACTGCGCTACCGCAAAATTATTGTGGCTACGGATGCTGACGTAGACGGTATGCACATTCGTTTGTTGCTGCTTACCTTCTTCTTGCAGTTTTTCCCAGATCTGGTTCGCGAAGGGC
The DNA here is from genome assembly GCA_038525885.1 of Bacteroidota bacterium. Taxonomy (GTDB): domain Bacteria; phylum Bacteroidota; class Bacteroidia; order Cytophagales; family Cyclobacteriaceae; genus DMST01. The sequence continues at coordinate 2,499 of JBCBHI010000280.1, read as the reverse complement.
ACCTCTACATACTAGAAACCCCACTCTTCCGGGTACGGAACAAGAAGAATACCTACTACTGCTATTCAGAATCTGAGAAGCAAGCGGCCATTCAGAAACTGGGCGGTAAACCAGAGATCACCCGGTTTAAAGGACTGGGTGAGATTAGCCCCGATGAATTCGGCGGCTTTATAGGGGAGGATATCCGCCTGGAACCCATTATTCTGAATAAAGAGACCAAGATCAACCAACTCCTTACCTTCTACATGGGCAAGAACACCCCCGATCGCCAGCAGTTTATCATTCAAAAATTGCGAGTAGAGAAGGACATGGTGGAGGAAGCCTCAGGGCAGAAAAAGGAAGAAATAGAAGAAGAGGCCGTAGAAAACTAGCTTTTAGTTGGTTTTTGTAAAATTTTCTGGGGCCATTGGCCCCTTTTTTTGTGATTTCTTGTGACCTCCGTGGGCTTTCTGGTACTTACTTTAAACACCCAGTAATAGTACGTATGAAAGCAACTAGAATTCCCTCAGATTTTACGGACCCTGGCCAGTTACCCAAGGGCTTGGCTTTTACTTGGGTAGGGTACCAGGAGGTGGCAGATTTAGTACGCGATGCCCTCGGTATTGCCTATTCTCCCGACGAAATCCAGCGCATCATCCAAGGCAAAATGGAAAACCCCGAAGTAGTTCAGATTGCCAAGCAGTACCTGCAAACCCTCAAAGCTGGCATGTGTCGCCATCCAGTTGATCCCTTTCAGTACAGGCTCCAAGACCCTCATTGGAAGGAGGAAGGACTCTTTTGACCATCACATCACCCATTATCCCTTAAGAAGCAAACTAACCACCCGTAGAGTTAATATTCTCCATTCGAAACCTAATTCTCAACTCCATTTAACCCGATTTCTCAACCAGCTATTCCTATAGTAAGCAAGGCTTGGTATTCGGGCTTGGGGTGCTACTTTTGCAACCCAATGCCCCATACCATGCCAAAATTCCGCACCCTTACCTCCGAAGAACTTCATGACCTGGAAAAGGAATTCGTTGAATTCCTGGTAATCAATGGGGTAATGGCGGACGACTGGGAAAAGCTAAAAGCCGAAACCCCAGAAAAGGCCGAAGGGATCATCGATTCCTTCAGCGACGTGGTATTTGAGAGTACCCTACAGCAGATACACTACCTGGAAATACGCACCACGCACGACCTCAAGGTTTTCCAATGCGGGGTCGAAACCATCGTGTTGGTAGGCTTGCGAGCACCTCAACACGTGGCGGTCGATTTTCGTGACGAGACCTTCCTGCAAAATGCCCTGATTCAGCCCCCTCAGGAGCTGGAACTGTACACCACCTCCAAACCTTACACGCAAGAGCGTAGCCAGGAGCTCTTCCAGCTTACCGAGCAGGGGTGTGTCATTACCGATGGTAAACTGTTCAAGGCGCTTAGCCTGGCCTTGGCCGACCAGCAAGGGTAATCCTGTATCCTACCAATTTATTGTCTACTTTCAGGTCCGTTGTGGCAAGGCTGGAAAACTAATTTTCTCCAGATAACCTTATATCTGCAACTGACCTCTTATGACCAACACCCGTTCTACCAAGGCTACCCTATGGTTTGCGAGCACGCTTACCGTTATGGCTGGCGCTACCATATCACCCAGCATACCCCAAATGCAAGAGGTGTTTTCTGACCTCCCCAACGCCGCCCTGCTGGTAGCCTTGCTGCTCACCTTGCCGGGCTTGTTCATCGCCGTAGGCTCCGTAGTAGTGGGCCCCATTATCGATCGCCGGGGCCGGTTGCCCACCCTTTTCATTGGGCTCGTCATCTATGCCGTGGCCGGTACCTCCGGTTTGTATCTGGACAACATATGGCTGCTTCTGGCAGGGCGTGGGCTACTAGGCGTGGGCGTAGCCATGATCATGACGGTGGTCGTTACCCTGGCTGGTGACTACTTCGATGGGGCCGAGCAAAAAGGGTTTGTGGGCATCCAAGGCGTGTTCATGTCCACCGGGGGCGTGGTCTTCGTGTTGGTAGGTGGTTTCCTGGCCGACGTAGGCTGGCGGATGCCCTTTGCCATCTATGGGGCCTCATTACTCGTGTTTTTTGCAGGTATCCGGTCCCTGAAGGAGCCCGACCGTACCCAGGCCAGCAATGGCCCCGAGGTTGGCGGCGGCTGGAATTGGGTCCATCTCGTCCTGTATCTCACCGCCATCCTATCCATCGTGGTGTTTTACACCATGCCTTTGCAGGTGCCCTATCTGGTCAAGGAGCTCGGTATTACCGAAAACAAATATGGCGGTATTGCCCTCTCTTTGGTTATGCTAGGGGCCGCCATCAGTGGCCTGTTTTATAAGCGGCTCCGCATGCGCTTTTCGGCACCCATCCTGTTATTCTTCACTTTGCTGTTTATGGGGGTAGGCTTCATCCTCACCCCGTATGCCACTAGCTACGGCCAGCTGCTGGGGGTACTCCAGAATCCAGTTGCTCATATTGGGCATAAGCAAACCTGCGGCTAAACCGGCTATCAGG
>JBCBHI010000279.1:0-6267 GCA_038525885.1 Bacteroidota bacterium | reverse complement strand
AGCTGTAGCAAACTGATGGCAAGCAAGCTGACTATTAGCTGAGTCAATAGTCGGGTATGTTGCCCCAAATAGCGGTATATGTGCCGTAGACCGCGGTTATATTCCCTTAAGTTGGCTTGGGCTTCTCGTTCGTAAAAAGCCTCGGTGGGTTGCATGAGCAAGACCACCCCTGAAGGTTGTCCCTCCATGGTGTCTTCAGGAGCCCAATACTTGGTAAACTCCTCCTCTGTGTAGCGCACCCGTCCGCCGCTAGGGTCTGCGGTATACACCTTGTCCCCATCAATTTTGTAGACCACCACAAAGTGATCGTGGTTCCAGTGGGCAATGAAAGGACTATCAATCTCTCTCAACTTCTGGAATACGGTTTGACCCGCCATGGTCTGGAACCCGATTTTTTCTGCCGCAAGCTTAACGCCCAAAAGAGATACTCCAGTCCGGCTAAAATGGGTGATCGTGCGCAGTTCTTCCAGGCTGTAGGATTTCCCATAATGCGCACAGATCATGCGCAAGCAAGTAGGACCACAGTCTACCGAATCTAGTTGCTTTAAGAGGGGAAATCGTTTCTGGAAAAGGTTTCTCATAGTATTACTCTACCTAAGCCTTATGATCGAAGGTTATTGATCGGATTTTGTCTGCGGAAACCCATAAACTGGCTCAACACAGCCAGAACCACCATGGCCAGGACCAGGACTACGCCCGCTATCAATAACCAGAAAGGAAATATGGGGCGGGCGGTATAATTCTCTAAAAACCGTTGCCCAAGGAAGTAGGCACTTGGAACTCCGATAAGCGCAGAAATCCCTAGAGCAATCAGGAAGTATTTCACTTGCAGCAAGAGTATTTGGTTCCACCTGGCCCCCAGAATGATGCGTACGCTGAGTTCTTTGGCTTTGGTATTCAAATTGTACGCGGCAATCCCAATAACCCCTAGCGAAGAAAGAATGACCGCAATCAGGGCGGCCGAAAGTACCAGATTGGTTTCCTTGACTTGTGCAGATAGGTACTGCTGGTTGTACCGCGAGGACAAAGATTCATAATCCAGGGTTTTCCCGGGAAAGGCAACTTCCCAGGCCTCTTCTATGGCTTTTCTTGCTTCCTGTATGTTATCCGTTTTAATAAACAGGTTGGTGGGGTTAAACTCGTCTGCCGTCACTACCATAGGGCCACTGCCTCCCATAAAACCCCGGTGATATAGGTCTGCCGTTATCCCTACTATCCGCTTATTCCCCATGCCCGGAATCCCCTTACCCAAGGCTACATCGTCCGGATATAGCAATTGGGCAGCCCGCTCATTGACCAATATGCTATTGGCCCGGTTGGCATCGGTCAGGTTTTCCCCATCCACGATGGATAAGCCCATCACCTCGGCAAACTCAGGATCGGCTTTGTAAAGAAAAAAGCTCACGCGTTCTCCGGTATGGATCTCCATCTGCAGCATGTCATACATGGCCAAGATGGGGTTAACCGAGACACCTGCCACGGATGCGTTGCCAGTTAGTGAGTTACGGAAACGGTTTACGGCCACCTCCATTTCCTCCTCCGGCATATCTATGGCTTGCAGGTCTATGTACACTTTGTCCTCCAAATCAAAACCCAAGGGTAGGCCTTGCAAGTATTCCATCTGATGCCCCAAAATAGCCGTATAGTTGATCAGCGTAACGGCCACTATCATCTGTAGGCCTACTAGCAGCAGCCGAAACCTTCCGGCAAAACCCAAATTTCCTTGGTCGGCGCGCAGCATATTTGCGGGATTGAAGTTGCGCACCAGCACTATGGGGTACACCGACATCATCAGTAGGGCCACCATGAGTAGGGCTAGTACACATAGGCTAAGGGTGCCAGGCGATATGATCTGGGATACACTCTGGACCTCTAGGCCTAATAAACCAAACAACTGCAGGCCTAATGTATAAATAACCACCTGGGCTAGTATCAGGGTGATTAGGAACAATACAAAGGCGTCACTTAGGCTCTGCCCGATAAGCTGGCTACGGTGTGAGCCTAAGATCATCCGAACCCCAAACTCCTTGGTCCTTTTTGTAAGGATTGAGGTATAGGAACTGATGTAATTCAAAACAGATATAAGCACAATCAGTGCGGCCAGACCAATCATGGTCCAGGCACTTTGCCGGTCTCCATTTACTTCTACCAGGGTACTATTGAAATAAAGGTCTTTAAGCGCTACACCTTCCAACCGCGTAGCGGAACCAAAACGCTCCTTTAGTACCGAGTTCAGGCCAGTAATAACAGCCTCAATCTCTTCAGGCTGCTCTACCTTAGCAAACAACATGGGGTTATTGGTAGCTGTCCAGCTTATGCTGTCACGGGCAGTGGTTGCCGACACCAAATCAAACTCCAAACTTGAGTTAGCAGGATGCTCAGCCATGATACCCAATATGGTGTATTCGGGTCCATCCGAGGACAGATTTATGGTCTCTCCTACCGCATTCGTGTAAGGCAACCGGTCGGCTAGTTGCTCGGAAATGATGACCCCGTTGCTACCTTTAAACATCGCTTGCCAGTCACCTTGTACCAGCGGGAAGTGAAATAGGTTAGGAAACCCTTCGTCTACCCGGTACATCATTCCCCCCCTTACAGTAAGCTGACTTCCAGGAATCTGCACCTGGGGCACCTCAGACTCATACAACCGGGTAGCTCCTTTTATGGTGGGATATTTTTCTACCTCAGCATATAGCATGGAGTACGGGGGGAGTGAGATAGTTCCCATCCCAAAAGCAGATTTGGACCGTACTTCTAAACTATAGGTGGCATCAGGAGCAGGGTGGAATCCATCATAGTTCATGATGAAAATTCCATAGACCATCATCAACAAACCCGCTAAAAACCCCACACCCAATACGGTCACATTTAAGAGGGTATAGGAAGGGTTTTTCTTTAGGTGCCTAAAAGCACTTATCAACTGATGCCGCAACATAAATGACTCCGTTTTCCTAAAATCAATACATTTCTGCAGAGGGAATATCTATACAAGGGCCCATCCTGGCAATTCTGAAGGGAGCACTCTCTTTCCCGCTAATTTTGAGCAGAGAAGGTCGCGATCGTATTAGCTTCCTCACCCATGGACAAGAGCTTCAGCTGTTCCCCGTCCTCCTTTAGAATAGCCGTACTTTGTGCTTTACCATAAGCCGCAAGCGCTTCCGTAGTAGGGGCCAATAGGGTAACCTCTTTGAGCGAACTTGATTCAAAAAAGACTACCGCATAGGGGCCTGACTTCAACACCATGTGTCCCAAGAGTTGCTCATCAAATTGCTCATAGGACACCGGCCATTCTATAGATCCGAAGATTTGTTTTTTGTCCAATTCCAACGTGTTGTTCTCAAAGGTGTAAACCAAGGTATCGAACAAGTAAGCCTTAAACGGTGCAGTGAAAGTATGGGCCCCTGCTTGGGTGTCAATTTTGAGAGTCAAAGTTTCAGAACTGGTAGAATCTGCTTTCAGAGCAAAAGCGTCTTCCACTTCCAGGCATTTTTGAAAGCCATACCCTTCTGGTTGAGCCGAAGTCAAATTCCCATAGTTTACGATCATAAAGCCCATTTCGTGTTGCTTTTTAAACAGGAATGTAGAGTCCTCGAAAATTCGCAACTCGGACGTGCCTTCATCCCCTTGATGTACGGAGGGAAATACCAGCAAGGGGGAAGAAGTCTGTTCCTGTTCTGTTGGGGAACAGGCCATCATTAGAGTTAAGATAGAAATCAGCGAGATCCATTTCATTACCGTGATGTTTTAGGCATTATTCAACACTTCCTGTTTTTCCACCGCCCACTTTGCTTGATAGGGATCATAATTACACCGAGCGGGTTTGGAATATGGGTTTTGGGCGTCTTCGGTAAATACTCTACAGTCCGTACATAGGTACCGGAATTCGCAGTCCTTACAGATTTCAATCTGGTCCTTGGTAATCATCCATTTGGCAGTAAATTCCTCCGACCGGACCACGTCCTGTAATTGGGTATCTATCACCGAGCCATATGTCTGTGAAGAAGAAGGACAATTCTTAATATTCCCCTCTACATCTATCCCTACCTTGCGGTTGAGGCAACTATTGTAATTCATCGCCTCAGTGATGATGGTAATATTGGTGCACAAGGTTTTCTTAGATATGAAGCCACAGCAATCAGCAGAATCGATGACCTGAGTCACATAACGTATATCTCCCTGGCCTATCACCCCTTTTATCTCTTCGTTTTTTGGTGCACCACTAATCACCACCGAAATCAATCTGCCGCAATCCATTAGGAGACCGCTGTACTCCTCATTTGAAATATCGGGATTCCACCCTGTTACTATTTCAATAGATTTTAACCGCGATTCGTCAAATGCCGCACCTATTTCCAGTAGCTTTTCCTTAGTGGCAGGAAAAAAACATCGTACTTCTACAGTTAAGCACCCCAAGTCACTCAATTGCTTTGCCACCGACAGGAAGTCATACTCAGAATCTTCATTGAGGTCTAAAAGGGCATTGGTAATAGGATGAGGAGAACGATATTCTGTAGTAATGACGGGGAAGAGTTCTGGCTCAGGAGTTACCATGGCCAACTCATTTTCCATGAGGTAATGGAAGTACTCGTATACCGTCTCCTCATTTTCAGGCCCCGCCCACTCCAACAATCCTCCAATGGTCATATCTCTACCTTGGACAATCAGCTCATACAATGCATTGGGTATCAAATAGAATTCTTCGCGGTGCCCGTCACATAAGGTACTTCTACGGTACCCCTTCACCGGAACAATATTTCCATACAAAATTAGGTATGCATCCTTCGGGAAATAATCCTTATCAATCTTGGTCATAGTTTATGCTCTGAGAAATGGGTCGATGAAATAGTTGAACACTATATGCAGCAGTACGGTGGTGAGCACTCTTTAATGGGATAAGGAATGTCATACCTGCTTTTTTCAGCTTGGGGTAGATTACCGGTATTTCTTGCTGAGCCTCAAGGGATAGGCCCTCAAAAGGCCCTTTGCTTTCTTTGTCTTCCATGGTAGTGTTATTGCGCTAAGACTTCGGCTACTTTTTCTTCCAGATGATAATTGCATGGAAAGGACACCATGCCAAATTGCCCAGTAGGGTTTACCTCAAGAAAATAGTACTCGTTCTGCGGGGTACGGATGAGATCTAACGAGCCGCAGTTCAAACCAAACTCTTGCATAAAGGCATCGCATTTTTTGGCAATAGCAGGAGGTAAATTGAAGGGTACAAACCGGTTAGGTTTTTCAAAATTGTATTGCCTGAAATCCTCCTTGGTTTGCTCGTCTCCCTGGCTGAACATAGCCATGCTGTAGCACTCGCCGTGTAGATAAAATGTCCTGATTTCAAATTCTTTTTCAACGGCTTGTTGAAAGAGTGAAGGATAAAACCGATCGGGTAATTCATCCACTTGTGGTTCATCCAGCATGATGGTATACGCCATATACACATCCTCTTTTACCGGACCTATCAATGCGTTACTGATCGATTTGGAAATGATATTACCGTGCTTGCGTACGAAGTGGTACAAGCTTTCTTTGGTATTGGTAATAATGGTTTCCGGTATGCTAAGCCCTACCCTTTTCGCAACATCCAGTTGATCCAACTTATGATGATTTTGTCGAGCAGTGGGGGGTTGGGTTAACCATTCTTTCTCTTTTAACCTTTTGAAGAAGTATCTGGAAATGCCTGCGAATTCTCCATAAATATGGTCTTTCACATTGTCAACCAACTCATCACTAGGCTCCTCGGGCCAAGGAATATTTTGAACCAAATCACCATCCAACCATTTTCGATTCCAGACCTTGCTTATCTCATCTATGTCAGGAATAGAAAATGACTCATTTTCAAGTTGTAGCGTATGATCACCACAGTTGATCGTGAACGTGGAATGATTCACCAAATCTCTCCCGTTCACCCGCTTATAGGGTACACCTAGATGTTCCAACCAATCCATAACCAGGGCGGTTGTTTCATCCATCTCATAGTCACTTAGTATTAGTACCATTTTCTTTTACAGCCTAGTTATTTGGGATTCTAGCTTCAGATATAAGGACAGAACAGGCATAGCTGACTGCCAAAAGGAATACTAATTTGACAGCCAGTTCACTACACTATTCCATGAGTTTCCGATGGATAATTCATCAGGAAAACACCATTGGAGAGCATTACAAAATGAAAGCGCTCGTACCGTTACCGGTAGACATTGGCTTATTCTCGGATAAGGGTTTCAGAATCTTTGGCTATATCTGAACAATCCACGATTTCTGAACCACTCG
>JBCBHI010000278.1:0-6293 GCA_038525885.1 Bacteroidota bacterium | reverse complement strand
TTGTCGGCTTGTGGCGCCAACGATAAGGAAACTAAGGCCCAGCGGTTCTGGCTGAAGGGCAATGAGCAGCTAGATGAGCGTAATTTTGCCAAGGCCGTGGACTACTACGACGAGGCCATCATGCTTGATCCTAATTTTACCGCTGCCTATACCAACCGGGGTATATCTCAATTTGAACAAGCTGCCTACCCGGAAGCCATCCAAAGCCATACCATGGCCATCAACCTGGCCCCCGAGCAACCCGAGACCTGGTATAACCGGGGCCATGCTTTCCTCATGTACGGGCAGTACGAGAATGCCCTGGTAGACTGGGACTCGCTGGAAAAAAGGGAACCCGGTTTCTTACAGGTAGACTTTTTGCGTGGTTTGGCCCTGGCCGAACTAGACAATTATCAGCCTTCACTGGAAGCGTTCGAGCGGGCCCTAGCTAGGGACTCCACCAATGCCGAACTCTGGACCAACAAGGCCAATATGCTCTACTACCTACAGCGCAATGACGAAGCGATGTTTGCCGTACGCAAGGCCTTGGCACTCGACAACAAAGAAGGCAATGCCTACAACGTACAGGCACTCATTTATGCCGATCAGGAGCGGTATTCGGCGGCCTTGGCGGCCGTCAACGAAGGACTGCGTTACTCTCCAAGGCACCCTTACCTCACCAACAACAAGGGCTACATCTATCTAAAGTTAGATAGCCTGAATGAGGCCGAGACCTACCTAAACGAAGCCCTCAAGCTGGATGTGCGCAACCCGTGGGCGTTCCGCAACAAAGGGCTTTGGTACCTGGCTCAGGGCCAGCTACAGGACGCTGAGCGGGTGATGCGCCAAGCTATTCAGCTGAATAAGCGGGTAGATGAAGGCCAGTACTGGCTGGGCGAGATATTGCGGCAAAAAGGAGATGCCGAAGCCGCTTGTGAAGCCTATACGCAAGCGGTGGAATTACGACAACCAGGCGCTGAGGGGGCCAAGAGCGAGTATTGTTTATAACCTTTGAGCGTGTAGGAATAGTGGCGATTTACCTTGTATAGACTTCGCCTGCCATGTAGTCAAAATTTACCCAAGCGTTTGGTGCAATAATATGCCCTTGGGCAAGGTGCCTGTTAGTTTGTTCTCGCCTTTCTTAATAGGTAAGGTGCATTTTGTTTCTGCCTTCGAATACGACTTAGCTGCCCTGGGGTAATCCCCAAAAAGGGAAGGCATAAAATAAGGACCGAATCACTTCACCCTACAGGGTGTTCAGTTCCCCCCTTCTTCGGTTCAGTTCACCTACTTCTTGCCAGGGGTGCAGGTCGGCGATTACCATCTTTGTATCAAATTCAAACAGAAGGACAGCTACAGATGTACTGTGTCTACTCCCGTATTTCATCAAAATATAACCCCATCATGATAATCAGGCGGCAAACGCAGTTCATATTTTTTATCCAAAAGGCAGGCCTTGTGCAATGCCAACCCTCAGGCCCTTGCGCCAACGATAAGGGTAAAAGCTACCCTATCAACTGATACTATCTAGACACCTTTCTCAACATAGATTGAGAATACTCACTTCGAAATTGGCCCATCTAGAAAGGGGTAGATTATGATCTGGCCAGGCTAGTATCAAAGAAAAACCAAAACAAATCATCAGTACGGTAGTAGGAGGGGCACCCTCTCGTTATTTTAGATACCATGGGCGGCACCGGTGGGTGTAGGCTTAGGTAAGCTAAATCTGAAGCGCGTTGCCCTTTTGATGACCGAAACCTACGTAAGCGTCTATGAGATTAGGAATATTTGGAGTTTTGCTGTTTTGCCTAACGGCAACTCAGGCTCAGTCCCTGAGAATAGGGGTGCTCTCCGATTATGAAAAGACCCCCACACTGGAAGTGGCGATCGCCCAGATGATTCGGGAAATCGATCGGACCACGGGGGCAGGCCGGCAGGTGAGTTTGGAGGCCACCCGCTACGGAACAGCCGACGCTGCTACCGCGCAAGCCACTTATGCCGAATGGCAAGGGCGGGTGGATTTGGTGCTAGTGCTGGGAAGCCTAAGTGCCAAAACCTTGGCATTGCGAGATAATTTACCCACCCCAGTCCTGGCTTTGTCCATCATAGACCCGTGGTTGCAGGACCTTCCCTACGCCAATGGTGTATCCGGCAAACCCAACTTTACCTACATCTGGCAGACGCGAGACCTGGAATTGGAGCTAAAAGCTTTTAGCCAGATCCACGCCTATCAAAAGGTGGTGGTGCTGACGGATGCCAATGCAGCTACCACGGTGAATCCGGACAAAGTAAGTGCGGTCGTAGACTCGCTGTCCGAGACCCTAGATGCGGAGCTAACCATTGTGCCCGTGTCGGGTTCTGTCGACCAAGTGGTGGCACAACTCCCCCAGGATGTTGATGCAGTTTATTTCACCCTGCTGCTGAGTCAATCTGAAGCCCAAATCCGGCAACTGATCGACGCGTTGAACGAACGACAAATCCCCACCTTTGCGGGCAATGCCCGACTGATGGAGTTTGGCGTGCTGGGTACTATGGCCAATGAAAATACCCTGGCGCAGGCCATCCGAAAACTAGCCATCATGGTGGACGATATTGCTACGGGTGGTGACTTGGCCACCATGCCTGTTCGGCTAGATACCAAGGAGAACTTGTACGTAAATCTGGCCACAGCACGTAAAATTCAACTGCCGATTCCGTTTGAGGTCCTGTTTACTGCTACCCTGATTGGCGAAGAGGAGCGTAGCGTCCCTAGCTATTCTTTCGAAGAAATTGCCGAGAAGAGCCTGGCGGCCAACCTCAATATTCAACTAAGCTACCAAGATCTGGCGCTGACGGGGGTACAAGTACAAGCCGTTCGGGCCAACCTTTTGCCCTCATTGGATGCGGGCCTAACCGGTTCGCAGATCAATCCTGAGCGTGCAAGCGCCGCTTTTAATAGCCCAGAACAATCGCTCTCTGGCGACCTTACGCTAACCCAACTCATCTATTCGGAGCAGGCCATTGCGGGCCTCAAGATTTCGCAATACCTGCAGCAGGCCCAGGAGTACACCACCCAAGCGGAAATCCTCAACGTGCTGCTGGATACCTATACGGCCTACCTGAATGTACTTTCGGCAAAGACGAATATGCTGATTCAGCAAGAGAACCTCACCAATACTCGAAAAAACAAAGAACTGGCGGGTATTCGGGTAAACCTGGGTGCCTCCAACAACGCCGATCTGTTTCGGTGGGAGTCGGAAGTGGCTCTGGCCAACCAAAGCGTTATCGAGGCCCAAACAAGCCTGTTTTCAGCCAAGCTGCAACTCAATACCCTACTCGCAAACAGCCTGGAGCCGGATTATGAGATTGTAGATGTAGCACTAGAGGATGACCTTTTTGCGGCGTTCAGCCGAGGCCCCATTGCCAGTCTCATCAAAACACCGCAGAGCCTGCAGCGGGTATCCGACTTTCTGGTATCCGAAAGCCAGCGGATCAACCCCAATAAGCGGGCTTTGCTAGAAAATATTCATGCGGTGGATCGGCAATTGTTACAAAACAAGCGCCTTCAATACACCCCTACCATTGCTCTGCAGGCCCAAACTACACAGGTTTTGGGCCGGGCAGGCGCGGGTTCTACCATTGATGCCCAAGCCATGGCTTTGGGCATCACGGAGTTCCAGAATAACTCCTGGTTTGCTGGGGTTTCTTTGTCCTATCCCATCTTCAACGGTCTAGGTCGCCGCGCGGCGGTGCAGGAATCGGAAATCAGCAGGGAACAGTTGGGGCAGTCAAGAACACTGCTAGACCAGAATCTGGAATTGGGTGTGCGAGCCAGTGTGCTCAATCTGCTACAGGCCAGTACCAATATTCAGTTTAGCCAGGCAGCGGCGGAGAGCGCCGGGCAGAACTTTGGTCTGGTTCAGGAAAACTACAAACAGGGCGTGGTGACCATTACCCAACTGATTGACGCCCAGCAGGCGTCCCTACAGGCGCAGTTGGCAGCGGCTCTTTCCATCTACCAGTACATACAGGCCCACTTACAAATGGAATTCAACGTGGGGGCCTTCACCTTACTCATGACCGAGGAAGAGCAACAAGATTTGAACCTACGATTGCAAGCGTACTTAACGAACCAAAACTAATGCGAACGATGAACTATACTGGCCTGGCGTTTTTAGTGCTGGCCATGCTTTTTGGCTGTGGCGAAGCCCAACAAGAGCAAACAACGCAAAAAGTGAAGCCCATCAAATATGGACAGGTAGAAGCTTTTGGAGGCCTCACCACTCGTACTTTCAACGGCATCACACGCTCGGGCTCGGAGACCAACCTGAGTTTCCGCGCCGGAGGCCTGATTACTCAGCTCAACGCTAGCGTAGGGCAGCGGGTCCGCAAAGGCCAAACCCTGGCCCAACTGGACCAAAAAGACGTACGGCTAGGAGTAGAACAAGCGCAACTAGACGTGAGCAATGCCAGAGTGCAGTTGGAAACGGCGACTTCCAGTTTTGACAGGGTAAAGCAACTCTACCAAACTAACAATGCCTCGCTCAATGACTACGAGCAGGCCAAAAGTACGCTCTCCAACGCCCAAAGCGCCTATGAGATTTCGCTCAAGCGGCTGGATATGCAACGTTCGCAGCTCAACTACACCACCATCACTGCTCCCATGTCGGGCATCGTGTCTTCCGTGATGGCCGAGGTAAATGAAGTGGCCAGCGCCGGTCAGCCCATCCTGACAATGAGCAAGGAAGACGGCCAAGATTTAGAAGCTCAGGCCGGCGTGCCCGAAAAATACATCAGCCAAGTCACCCAGGGGCGTGCTACTAGCATCCGTATCCCTGCGCTCTCTAGTGAATTTGACGGGGTGATTACCGAGGTAGGCTACTCCTCTGCTGGCGGTACTTATCCGGTTATTACCTCCCTTTCTAGCCCAACCGCCGAGGTGCGCCCTGGCATGCCCGTAGAGGTCACTTTTACTTTTGGGGATGAGAACCAAGCCACGCAGCTCATAGTGCCGGTAAAGGCCGTGGGCGAGGATGCCGATGGGCAATTCGTGTATGTGCTCAATCCTGCAGACGGGGATACCTACACGGCCCAAAAAGTCACGGTGGAGATTGGTAGCCTTACCGCCGGAGGGTTTATCGTACGCAGCGGTCTGGAAGAAGAACAGCTGGTAGCGGTCGCAGGACTCCGCACCTTATACGATGGTATGAACGTGTCACTGCTAACTCAGGAATAGATGAACCTTACGTCCATTGCCGTCAAAAACAACCGGGTGACGTATTTGCTCCTGAGCATCATCATCATCCTGGGCATTACGGGCTACGTGGCGCTACCGCGTGATAGTATGCCCCCCTTCACCATCCGCAATGCCAGCATCGTTACGGTGTTTCCGGGGGCCAGCCCTGAGCGGATGGAGCTGCTGGTCTCTGACCCCTTGGAAAAGGTGGTGCAGGAGATCCCCGAAGTAGACTACATCAGAAGTGAAAGCCGCACGGGGGTTTCCATCGTTCAAATCGCCCTCAAGGAAAGCGTAGCTGAATCCGAGATGCAACCCATATGGGATCGGCTCCGCCGTAAGATTGAGGATGTGGCGGTGCCCTCGGGGGTTACCCAGGGCCCCGACCTCAAGGACGAAGATTTGGGCACTACGTACGGTATTGCCCTAGGCATAGAAAATGATGGCTACGAACCCAAGGAGCTGGAAACCTACGCCGAACGCCTGCGCAATGACCTTATCCGCCTGCAGGATGCTGCCAAGGTAGAACTCACAGGGGTTATTGAGCGCCGTGTCTTCATCGACTACAACGATGCCGAACTGGCCAAGGTGGAGCTTTCCGCCAACGAGTTGCAAAACGCAATCGCCAGTACCAACATCATCATTCCTGCAGGCGAGATCAACGTCGAAGACGAGCGTGTGATTTTGGAACCCTCTGGAAACTTCGAAAGTATCGAGGACCTGCAAAATATGCTCATCCCCACGGCTAGCGGCCGCGAGTCGGTTTTCCTCAAGGATATAGCGGAAGTGTACGAAGACTACATTTCGCCCTTGGAGACTATCGTACGTATGAACGGCGAGCCGGCCATCGGCCTTCACATCAGCCTAAAGGATGGAGCTAACATTGTGCAGCTGGGCGAGGAGGTAGATAAGCTCCTTACGAACTTCAATCAAACGCTCCCTGTAGGCATACTGGCCAAACGAATTGCCTCCCAAGACGAATCGGTATCGACCAGTGTCCTTGATTTCCAAAACAACCTCATCCAAAGTGTGGTCATTGTATTGGCCATGAAGAAAGGAGCGTAATGGTAATCACGGAGAACAAGGGTCCCATAATCTC
>JBCBHI010000277.1:0-6294 GCA_038525885.1 Bacteroidota bacterium | reverse complement strand
TTGGCGCAGGACGATGATGGCAATATCTATGTACAGGGCGCTGGCCTGTTTAGCGATAAGCCAAGCGGCATCCTGCGCATCAAAGCGGGCGAAACGGACTTTGATCCTGATTATTTCTTTGATCTAACGGAGGCTACCGGGGGCAACTGCTTTGGCTTGTACCATGTAGGCAATGGCCAGGCCTTCACTACCGTGTCCGAAAACGATGACAACTGGTTTGGCTTTGATGGCGCCAATCCTTCGTTTCGCTACCGTAAAATCGACCTAACGGCGGGTACTGACGGTGGAGATCTGGATGCCAGCCTGCCCAATACGTTTGCCGCTTCTCGCACCCTGTTTTTCACTAAGGTAGCAGACGACGAATGGCTTTTCCCAATAGCGGGTAGCAGCGAAGATGCCCTCTACCGCTATGTACCTAGTACGGGTGAGGTAAGCCAAAAAGCCACCAGTAGCACAGGATATGTAAGCGGTATCGCCATCATAAACTAAGACCATGCTAGAGGCGAAACAGCTAACGAAAGACTATGGGGGCTTTACTGCGCTGAAGGGTTTGGACCTAAAGGTGCAAGCAGGTGAAGTTTTTTGCTTGCTAGGTGCCAACGGGGCAGGTAAGTCTACTACCATCAACCTGTTTCTCAATTTCATTGCCCCCTCCGGGGGGCAAGCCCTCATTGGTGGTTTGGATGTAACGCAGAAGGGCCGCGAGACTAAGCAGATGCTTTCTTATATCCCGGAAAACCTGATGCTCTATCCTAACCTGACCGGGCTGGAGAACCTCTCGTTTTTTTGTGGCTTGGGGGGCAAAAGCCATTCGCCAGAGGTGCTTGAGGATCTGCTGAGGCAATCGGGCTTGCAGGAAGACTTCATTCACCAGCGGGTGAGCAAGTACTCCAAGGGCATGCGCCAGAAGGTGGGCATTGCTCTGGCCCGCGCTCGTGAAGCCAAAGCGTTGCTGCTGGACGAGCCCACTTCCGGGCTGGACCCCAAAGCCAGCAATGAGTTCTCGCAATTGCTGAAATACATGCAAGAACAAGGAGTAGCTACGCTGATGGCTACGCACGACCTGTTTCGGGCGAAAGAAACGGGGACCCACATCGGAATCATGAAGGAAGGGGAGCTGATTGAGCATTTTGCCTCGGACGATGTAAGCTTCCAAGACCTGGAAAAATTGTACCTCCAACACATGCACGCTTAAGGGATATGCGTACCCTCATTCATATTGCGCGGTATGAAATTCGGATGGCCTTGCGTGACCGCTTGGCCTTGGCCCTGGGTTTACTCATTTGGGGCCTGTTCGGGCTGGCCTTGTACACCGGGCATTTGAGCTACCAGCAGCAGCAATCCATCATTGAAGCCACCCAGCATGAAAAACGCCAGGAGTGGCTGGGGCAAGGGGATAAACATCCGCACATAGCGGCCCATTATGGCACTTTTGCCTTCAAGCCGAAAACGGCACTCAGTCTTTTTGACTATGGATTAGATGCCTTCACGGGCACTTCCGTGTATCTGGAAGCGCATTATCAGCACGAGTTTATGTTTCGGCCTGCCCAAGACCACAGCACCATGATTCGCTTTGGTGAGTTGAGTGCGGCGCTGGTCTTGAACATTCTGCTGCCACTGCTCATCATTTTCTTAGCCTTCTCTTCCTTTACCAAGGAACGCGAACGGGGTACTCTGCGGCTCATGCTGAGTCAGGGTACTACCCTGTGGACGCTCGCTTGGGGAAAAATTTTAGCCTACGGACTGCTAGTATTGGTCCTGCTTATCCCATTCATCGTAGGGGTGGGCCTGCTAGTCAGTGCCGGGGCTAAACCTCCTACCTTGCCCGATGTAGGCCTTCGGCTGTTGGGGCTGCTACTGTTGTACGGCGCCTACCTGTTGTTCTTCATTTTCATTTCGGTGGCTATATCCATGAGATCTGCCACCAGCCGGAATGCCCTACTACTGCTATTGAGTACCTGGATTTTTTTCACGGTACTCATGCCCAAGTCCATTACCAACCTCAGCGAAGGGCTCCATCCGCTGCCTTCCATGCGGGAGTTTAAGGCCAACATGGAAGCCGATATGCTGGTGGGTTTGGATGGCAAGTCTACCCGCGAAGTGCGCATGGCTGCCCTAGAGCAGCAGTATTTGCAAGAGTACGAAGTGGAGGAAGTCACTCAGCTGCCCTTCAACTATGAGGCGGTACAAATGCAAGCAGGCGAGGATTTCGGTAATGCCGTATATGACCACCATGTGGAAGAATTGCGTCAGCTACTGGCAAGGCAAAACCGCCTGGGAAGCATGGCTAGCCTCTTGAATCCGTTTTTGGCAGCCCAGCATCTGGCTATGGCCTTGTGTGGGACTGACCTGCCCTCCTTCTTCCATTTTGAAGATGAAGTGGAGACCTACCGGCGAGACTTAGTGCGGCGGATGAACCAGGATATGCGGGACAACTCCGCCTACGGCGAATTCTATGGGTACAAGGCGGGCGTCAATTTGTGGAAGGATGTTCAAGATTTCCATTACCAGGGCCCAGCCTTCCATACTATTCTTCCCCACTACTGGCTAGAAATCCTGTCCTTGGTGCTCTGGGTAGGGTTTGGCTGCTTATTGCTGCGTTGGTTTTCCAGTAAAAAATTCTCCACCCATGGCTAGCATTACCCAGATCATTTTGCGCTACGAATGGAAGATTTTCATTCGTAACCGGTTCCAGCTCTGGATGTTACTTCTGGTGGCCGTTATTGGGCTCTATTCCATTTACTACGGCCATACAGAAATTGCCACCCAGCGGCAGGTACTTACTTCCGTGATGGCCCTGGAAAAATCAGAATTTGATACCTACCGGGCCAGCTTCCAAGAACACCCTACCACGCGCGAGGAGGAGGAGAATCATGACATTGCCTCCCGGCCGGAGTTTGCCTGGTTTCGGCATGGCTACCACGCCATGTTGCCCCCGCATGACTACGCCGCCCTGGCCATAGGCCAGCGAGACCTGTTTCGGTATTACTACCGCCTTACGGGAATGAGCCTTCATTACCAGCTGTTTGAGAATGAGTTGGCCAATCCGGTCAACCTGATGGTAGGTAATTTTGATCTGTCCTTCGTGATTACCTATCTGTTTCCCCTGCTCATCATTGCCTTCACCTTTGGGCTGTTTGCTACCGACCGCGAGCAGGGCACCTTACCGCTATTGCTGATCCAGTCGGTATCCATTCGCCGTATTGTGCTCACCCGGTTCCTCTTCTACTTTGCCATCATAGTAGGGTTGGCCCTGTTGCTATCGCTGGTTGGGCTCTGCCTTACCGGCAATCCCCTGGCAGCAGCCAACCGGGCCGCGGCAGGTACCTGGCTATTGTTCACGGGGGTGTATTGTGCATTTTGGTTCGGCCTCATGCTGTTGGTCATCAGCTTCCGGCGTAGTTCTGCCTTCAGTGCTATGGCCGGGGCAGGCTGCTGGCTGCTATTCCTTATGGTAATACCTGCGGTGCTCAATGTGTGGGTGGCTACCCGCTACCCGCTTAGCAGTGCTACCCTGGCAGACCTTACCCGCCGTACCAGCCTGGAGAATGAAGACGACGAGGAGGAAGCCCTGGAGGTCATCGGCGAATTTTTGGCGCATAAACCCGAATTATCTGCCCCAGACAGCGTGCTCAAAGAGAACCTGCTGTCGAAGGCCTATGCCGCCTTTACCTCCCTCAAAGACATCCGCAGTCAGACGGAAGTAGAGCATTATCAATCGACCGTAAGCCAGCGCAACGCGCGCACCTACCAGTTCCATTGGTTCTGCCCGCCCATTGCCATGCAAGACCTGCTGGCGCATTTGGGCGAGACGGACCTTAGTACTTTCCTGCACTTCCAAACCCAGTTAGCCTCCTTCCACGGCCAGATCACGAGCTTTTACTTTTCTCGGATGTTCAAGAACCAACCCATTATGGCGACGGACTATGATCAGCTTCCTGCTTTTTCCCTGGCCTCCGTGCCGGGTAGGGGCCGCCTACTGTTGGCCGGTTTCCTGAAACTCCTGTTGGCGGCCGTACTCATTTCTCTCCTCGGCTACTTCAATTTCAATCGAAACCCACGTACCTCATGAAGCGCCTACTTTTTTTGCTCCTCCTTCCGTTTCAGACCCTATGGGCCCAAACCGAATCCGAGAACTTTCCGCCCCCAGAGGAGCCCCAAGAGATATGGGCCAGCCGTACGGAGGAGGATATTAAAATCGACGGTAGGCTCACCGAAGCTGCCTGGCAAACCGCCAAGGTAACGGATGATTTCTTCCGAATAGAGCCCCGCCAGGGAGGCCAGTACGAATACCGTACCCAGGTACGCTTACTTTTCGATGATAAGAACCTATACGTGGGGGCCTTCTGTGCCGATTCGCTGGGCAAGGACGGCATCCGGGTGCAGGACCTACGCCGAGACTTCCTTTGGGGCGAAAATGACATTTTCGGCATCCAGCTAGACCCTCAAAACCTGAAGCAGTACTGCGTTTCCTTTCAGACCACCCCGTATGGCAACCAAAGGGATCTTCAGAACTTTAATGATAATAACACGGACAATGACTGGAACGCCCTATGGACGGTACGGACTCATCAAACGGACTCGGGCTATTATGCTGAGTTCGCTATCCCGTTCAAATCTATCCGGTACGAGCGGGTGCCCGAAGGCGACCCCGTTACTTGGGGCATCACCTTCAACCGGCTAGCCCGGCGAGACTACGAGCAAACCGTATTCCCGGCTATTCCGCAGTCCTTTTCACCCTACCGGATGACCTACGCCGCGCAGCTGAAAGGTTTGGAGGTCCCCCAGCCGAGCGCCAACGTACGCATAGAACCCTATTTTCTGTATCAGTACGAGGACCTCAATGCGGACGGTCAGGACTTTACCGAAAACCAATGGAAGCTGGGTGGTGATGTCAAATGGGCCATCAACCCACGTTCTGTGCTGGACCTCACCTTCAATACCGACTTTGCCCAGGCAGATGTGGACCGTGCCGTCAATAACCTGGAACGGTTCAATATCTTTTTCCCCGAGCGCCGTCAGTTCTTTCTTGAGAATTCAGGCATTTGGGCTGGGGCCGGTAACCGGGCTGTGCGGCCTTTCTTCAGCCGTACCATTGGCCTACAAGGCAATTTCAACGCAGAGCCCGCCCGCATAGATGCTGGCGCCCGCTATACCATGCGCGATGATTCCAAGGCTATTGCCGGGTTGTACATCCACCAGGCAGAAACCGAACGCTCGCCCGGTGCCAGTTTCGCCGTAGCCAGGTACCTACAGAACTACGGCCGTGAGAACAACATCGGGGTCATGGTTACCCATCGGCATGACGAGGCCTCCGAAGCCCTGGGGCTAGGAACCAGCGATAACTCTACGGTTACCGTAGACGGTTTGGTCCGCCCCACCAGTGAGCTTACCATTTCCTACATGCTGTCAGGTTCGCGTGACAATTCTAACGACACCGTGGGGCTGGCCGGCAATCTATTTGCGGGCTATTCCACCAACAAATTTTACGCGGGTTGGCTCACCAACTTCGTGTCTCCCAGCTACAATCCTGACATGGGCTTTGTGTTTCAGCATGACGTTATCTGGCACAATCCCGGAGGGTATTTCATCTGGCGTCCCAAAAACATCCCGTGGATCCGCAGGCTAGACCCAGGAGTATTTGCCAACTACTATCACTCGGCGTCCAACCCCGGCGAATTCCAACAGGCCAGCCTGTATATCTTCCCCATCTACCTCATTTTCACCGACGGGAGTTTCTTCGAATACAGCATCCTGCCCACCTGGCAGAACATCAATTTCAACTTCCGCCCCTTAGGCATCGACATCGAACAGGGCCAGTATTACTATACCCGGCAGCAGGTGTCTTACAATACCGATCGCTCCCGTAAGTTTTCTTTCAATGCGGAGGTGAGCTGGGGAGACTACTACAACGGTAAACTGCTTACGGCCAATGGAGGAGTGCGCTACGCGCCACTGCCCCATGTAGCCTTCACGGCCGACTATGAGTTCAACAATATTCGGTCGCTGGGTGAGCTGGGGGAGAACCTGCAAACCCACCTGGCCACCGTCGGTAGCCGGTTCGCGCTCAACCCCCGCGTTCAGCTTTCCGCCTTTTATCAGTACAACTCCTTCGACCAGCAAGGCCGCTGGAACGTACGGTGTAGCTGGGAGTACCGCCCGCTCTCTTTCGTCTATCTGGTGTTCAACAACACCCAAATCAACAGCCTGGACAATCCATTTGCCGAGCAACAGTTGATTGGCAAAGTCACCTTCTTAAAGCAATTCTGAGATGCCCAACCGACCTGATCTGCT
>JBCBHI010000276.1:0-6298 GCA_038525885.1 Bacteroidota bacterium | reverse complement strand
CCCAGATTGTGAGGCCCCACCTGCAGCGGTATCCCATACCTTTTCTGAGGCGCATACCGAACGTAGTCTAGCTGCCGAAAGCTACCTCAGCCATCCTAATTCCGATACCCGGCAGCAGCTAGTGGCTGCCGATGCGCAGGTGCGCCAGCTACGGCATGATGAAATGGCCCGGGTAGAACGTGTAACGGGCAAAGCACGCAATGACACGAATTATATCTTGCCCTTCTTCGTGCTTACGCAAATGCCTACGGGTATGATCGGCATCATTGTGGCGGCCATCCTGGCGGCGGCTTTGTCTAGCATAGACAGCGGCCTCAACTCACTGGCTTCCAGCACAGTAATTGATTGGTACCAACGGCTATCACCGGGCAAAAAGTCAGACAAATTCTACCTGCGGTCTACCCAATTGACTACGGTGGCTTGGGGGCTGTTTGCGATTGCCACGGCCCTGTTGTTTGGGGAAACGGAGTCTATTGTGGAGCTGGTCAATAAGATTGGGAGCTACTTCTACGGGGCCATTCTGGGCGTGTTCATCCTCATTTGGGTGAAGCCTGCCAAGGGGCTGGGAGTATTCATCGGGCTGTTTCTTGGGATGACTACGGTCTTTCTGTTCGATAACCTATACCATGACCTCACGGCTGACAGTTATCAATTCTTTCCCTCTGATACAGCAGGCATGAAAAAGGCGCTGTCTTATCTCTGGCTCAATCCGATCGGGGCCTTCTCGGTGGTACTTTGGGGTACGGGGTTGAGTTTGCTCCTGCCAGGTAAGCGAGGTGGGAAGTAGAGGTTGGAAGTTCGAAGCTGGAGGTTCGAGGTTGGACGTTAGACATTGGATTGTCCTTTTCTCGCAGAGGCGCAGGGTTTTACGCAGAGGTAGCAGAGGATTTCAATAGTTGATTGAGTCCAAAATCTAACTTGCCATTGGGGGTGTTCTGGTGCACAAACCCTGCTTTTCGCCTACATTTTCTCCCTTAAGCTACCCCCTTTGGCTGATGAGCGCAGCGCGCTTTTGATGAAATTTAAACCAAGTCCGCGCATAGCTTTGGGCTTCCCTTGGCTGAGGCTCTGCGGCTAGTCATTCATTTCACCCAAATCCTTATTTCTTATTGGGACTAAGAAGCCAGAGGCTTCTATAGCATCCGAAAGTTGTAAGCTCGGAGGCTTACAACAGTTCGGAACAGTTCGAGGAGTTCAAAATCCAACGTCTAGCGTCTATCGTCTAGCAGCGCAGCGGTCTAGGCTCTAGCATCTAACAGCATAGCGGTCTATCGGTGAGAACGGGTTTTAGCTTATCATGCCCGCTGACCAAAGGGCTGTTTAGGAACTTGTAGAAATTGCATACTGGATGAAGAATTCAGTCTCTATGCCATCATGGGTTGAAAGGCATCTAACTCGGTTGATTGTTCCTGCTTCCATTCAATGTATATCCCTCAAAAACAGTCCTTCATTCCTATTATTCTAACCCTCATTCCATTTTTCAAAATCTCCGTTGGGTAATACTTCATCATTGACTTGTCAAACATCTAACCCGACAGATCATGAGAAAAATATCAACGGATAATAAGGTGAAGTTTTTGCTCGACAATGAGTTCATAAAAGAGGTCCATGAGCAGTTAATAAAGGTTGAAGTAAGTACTCCTGATGAGGAAACTTTTGTTTCCATCGGTATGTGGAGTGCTGACCTAGAGACCAAACTTCCACCAGTGGGAAATCAACCGGAGCGTACCCTAAAGGCCGCACTGTACTCACTCAACCAGAAGAAACACCACGTTCGCATTATTTTATGGGCAGGTTCTACCATCTCTGGTATCACCGGAAACAAAGAGCGACAAAAGGCCCTTAAGTTCCAAAACTGGGCAAAGGATAAAGCCTATGTGTCGGTATATCTGGAACCTTATAAAAGTGCCTTGAGTACTGAGAACGGTCTCAACATTGGGAGTCTTGTAGGACTAGGATTGAACTGGATGGGCATGTCTGATTTTTTCAGTACGGTATCTGCTGCAGCGGTTACAGCCTTGGCACGGGGAAATTCGGCGCTTGGGTTGGGGGCTTCTACTCATCAGAAGATAATCATATGCTCCAAGAAGGGTAAACTGTGTTCCATCATAGGTGGGTTCAACCTAGGCAACGAATACTCTTGTGAGCCCAACCATTCCAGAGATGGGCAATATTGGCATGATACTGCCGTCAGCTTAACCGGACAGGCAGCTGCGGGGGTATACTATGAATGGGTTCGTAGATGGAAAAAGCAAGGGGTAAATTTTGTGGTAGATGACAAAACTACTCTGTCGCAAGGAGTACCCGGCAAGAGTAATATTATCCTTGCCTCCACTAATTCTGAGAAAGTCAACCGGGAAAATGATATCCGGAATTTGATGGTTGAGCAGATTAGAAATGCTCGTGAGTCTATATACATAGAGAATTATGCATTTACCGATCCGGCTCTGGTAGAGGCACTTACCCATAGACTAGAACAAGGCAACATCCAGGTGATTGTGATGATCAATCATCCTAAGAGTGAGCTGTTTGAGGCTAATACAACTTGGTCCTACTTTCAGGCCGGCATACACCAAAAGCTGAAAGAAGCCAATGGAGGGCAGGGGGTTATGTATGCGGCACGCACGGCTTATACACGTACGAGCAGTAGAGGTGTCACCTATAAATGCTGGCCTTATCCACATAGTAAACTGGCCATCTTCGACAACACCACGCTGGTGGTGGGTTCCGCAAACTGGACCTACCGCAGTATGGAGTATGATGGTGAAATTTCGGCTTTCATTACTGACGAGGAACTGGTTCCCCAAATCAGCCAGAAATTATTGTCTCACTGGTGGCAGACTAAAGATGGTAATGGGCCTGACGACATTGATGTGGCAGAATGGATAAGGGTGGCTAAACCTAGCGATACCAATAAAAGGGACCCGCTAGGATGCCGAATTGAGCAGCTGGTTGATGAAGATTTCGAAGACTGGAAAAAGCTGAGTAAAACTAAGCAGGCCACTTTAAGCGTGATTTGGACAATGTTTTGATAGTCCAAAGAATTCGATCTCTTCTTGTAAGGACCAGGAAGCCAGAGGCTTCTACAGCATCCGAAAGTTGTAAGCCTCCTGGCTTACAGCTTTCGAGGAGTCCAAAATCCAACGTTTAGTGTCTAACAGCGTAGCGGTCTAGGCTCTAGCATCTAACAGCGTAGCGGTCTCTAAGAGGCTCGGCGAGCTTCGCTGGGGGCCATGCCGTAGCGCTCTTTGAAGCACTTGGTGAAGTAGGCGGGGTCACTGAACCCGACAAAGTAGCCTACTTCTCCCACCGGCCGATCGCTGTCTTCTTGTAACAGCAAGAGGGCTTTGGCCAGGCGTACGTGCCGCACAAATATGCTGACCGACAGGCCGGTGAGGGCTTTTAGCTTTTTGTACAGCTGGGCGCGGCTCATCAGCAAGGCACTGGCCAGGTTGTCGGGGTTTAGGTCAGTATCCGCCAGATGCTCTTCTACATAGATGCGCGCCTTGGCCAAAAAGGCCTCTTCGGCTCCGCTTACCCCTTCCTTGGCGGCCGGCGGGGCCTCTGCGGGGGCAGGCTGGGAATGCCCATAGTAGGCCTGCAAGCGCTTCCGGGTATCCAGCAGGTTTTGCATCCGTGCCTTCAGTACGGGTACGCTAAAGGGCTTGGTGATGTAATCGTCTGCCCCGGTGGCTAGCCCCTGCAAGGTGTACTGCTCGGAGGAGCGTGCCGTGAGCAGAATCACGGGAATATGGCTGGTGCGATGGTCTGCCTTCATCAGCTTGCAGAGCTCCAGGCCGTCCATACGGGGCATCATCACGTCCGAAATCACCAGATCGGGGATCTGCTCCAGCGCCATGGCTAGCCCCTCTTCGCCATTTCTGGCCTCAATGATCCGGTAGGCGTCCTGGCATTCCAGGCGCACAAACTCCCGGATATCGTCGTTGTCCTCTACTACCATCAAGGTAGGCAGGTCCTCCCCTTCGGTCCATGCTGCGGTGGGGCAGGGCAGCTCTTCGGTTTCGCCCGCTTGCCGGTTCATGGTTTGAATAGACCGCATGCGCGGTGCCAGGTCTAGCTGATCGTTGGTGATTTCCTCCTGGGTATACCGCTCCTCGCTTACAGGCAGCCATAGCGTAATGCGGGTACCCTGCTCGGGGCTACTTTCTACGGAAATGTCTCCATAGTGCCGCTCTACCAGATCGCGCGTGAGCGCCAAACCAATGCCCGTACCTGGGTTCTTATAGGCCGTTTGGCTTACCTGATAGAATCGGTCGAATATTTTGCTTACCTCGGCCTCGGGTATCCCCGGCCCGGAATCTTCTACCACCAGCCGCACAAACCGCTGTCCGTTGGCTTGAGGCTGTACCAAGTGGGCGGGAATTTTATGGCCCGGGGCCACGGTACTCTGGGATAGGCTGAGCCGGATAGTACCCCCCTCGGGGGTAAATTTGAAGGCGTTGGAAAGCAGGTTGTAGAGGATTTTCTCCAGCTTGTCGGCATCGAACCAGGCTGACTGCCGGGAAGGGAAGGCACTAAACTCTACTTTGATTTGCTTGTGCACGGCGCGGTACTCAAAGGCCTCTAGAATGGTTCGGGCAAACTCCTGCACATTGCCCTCACTCACCCGTAAGGCCATAAATCCGGCTTCCAGCTCCGTAATATCCAGCAGCTGGTTGATGAGGCGGAGGAGTCGTTGGCCATTTCTTTCCATCAGGCGCAACAGCTTGCGGCCTTCTACGGTGGTCGGTATATCTGTACGTTGGTCCTTCCGTTGGGGAGCATTCTCGCCCAGTAGCTTTTCTAAGGGCCCCAACAGGAGGGTAAGCGGGGTGCGGAATTCATGGCTGATGTTGGCGAAGAATTTCAGCTTCATCCGGTCCAGTTCGCGTTCCTTCTCCGCTTCTACTTTAGCTAGGGCCAGGCTGTTTTTTAGCCGCTCGCGGTTGAGCGAAAACTGCTTGAATCCATACAGGCCTAGCAAAAATAGGATGCTGTACACTCCATAGGCCCAGGGGCCTAGCCACCAGGGTGGCCGGACCACGAGTTCCACGGTGGCCTCCTCTGGGTTCCACAGGCCGTCGTTGTTGGCTCCGCGCACCCGAAACTTATAGGTACCCGGCGACAGGTTGGTGTAGCTGGCTTCGGTTCGGTTGCCCGCCGCATTCCAATGGTTCTCCAGGCCATCCAGGCGGTATTCGTATCGGTTCTTCTCGGGCCGCACGTAGTTGAGGGCCACAAACTCAAAGCCGACAAAGTTTTGATCATGCTCCAGCACAATCCGGTCCGTTTGGCTTACATGTTGGGTCAAGGGGCTTTCGGGCTCGCCTATCTTTACGGGTTGGTTAAACAACCGAAAAGCCGTGAGGTGTACCGGGGGCAAATACCGGTTGGGGATGATCTCGCTAGGGGTAAGCCAAGTGATGCCCTGCTGCCCACCAAAATAAAGAGTACCCTGTTCCGATTGGGTATAGGCCCCGGGGAAGAACTCGGGCCCCTGCAGGCCATCTCGTTTGGTATAGTGCTCAAAGGCCCCTTCGTCAGGGTGCAAACGGACCAGCCCATCGTTGGTACTGAGCCAAAGTTTACCCAAAGGGTCTTCTATGATGCCGTCAATGAACGAATTGGGCAGCCCTTCTACTTCTCCGTAGTTCATGAAGGATTCCTGCTCTGGCAGCCAGCGGCTCAATCCGTTTTCGGTACCTACCCACAGGCGGGTGCGGTCATCGAAGGCCAGGCTGCGTACCCGGTTGTGTGCCAGGCCGCTATTGGCCTGGTTATAATCTTTGGTGGTGCCGTCTTGCGGATTCAGCCAGCTCACACCTTGTACACTGCCTACCACCACATGGCCCCTGCGGTCTACTTCCAGGCAGAATACCCAGTCGTCAGCTAGGGTACGCTGGTTGGGGCTGTTGGCAGAACGCCAGTGTTCGAACCTACCGGTATTGGGATCAAAGCTGTTTACCCCTCCCCCATGCACGGCCAGCCATAGCCTACCCTGGGCATCCTCGGCTATATCCCGTATGTCATTGCCGCTGATGCTGTAGGGGTCTTCCTCATCGTGTCGGTAGCTATAAAAAGTACCGCTGTCCTCCTGGTACTTTTGGAGCCCACCCCGGTAGGTACCTACCCAGATTTGTCCCTGGCGGTCTTCAAATATTTTGAATACCGTGCCAGCACCCAGCCCTTGCTCATCTCCCTCCATGTAAGGGATGTACCGGCGGCTTTGGCGATCAGCCGAA
Organism: Bacteroidota bacterium; assembly: GCA_038525885.1. Lineage (GTDB taxonomy): Bacteria > Bacteroidota > Bacteroidia > Cytophagales > Cyclobacteriaceae > DMST01. The sequence goes on along the minus strand of JBCBHI010000276.1, from coordinate 56 downwards.
AACACATCAATGCCCGTTTGATAATACCCCACCCAGAGCCGTCCCTGGCTATCGTG
>JBCBHI010000275.1:0-6319 GCA_038525885.1 Bacteroidota bacterium | reverse complement strand
GAAAAACTTTGGATTTGAAAGTAGCGTGAGGTGGCATAAATGATTGTTAATAAGCTTATTAGCCATTTTTCAGCAGCTCCCAATTTAGCTCGGTGACCTAAGAGCACAAATTATTGGGGCTTCAGCCCAACGATAGCCAGTTTGCTTGGACTAGGCGCCCCCGGCTGAAGCCCTGTTTTTATCGATTGCTATACCATCCGGCTGAAGTCGGGCTGCGTAGGCCGGAGGCAATTGATGACTTTTTCAGCTGCCCCTAATTGATCATTTGGGAACCGCGTGAGTGACGCAAGGCCTAGGCGGCCCCGCATTGTTTAAGCTCACCCATTGGGGCGGGGTTAACCCTGGCAGGGTCTCAAAAGTAGTTGCGTAACCTTTTGGAGCTTGCTATTGCCATAGGATGGGTTAATCCTAAGTGGACCCTGCCAGGGTTTGATCTGGGTGGGATAGGTAGCGAGTGCCGACGGCCCGGCCCCTGGCGCCCAAAGGCCGTGATAACGGACGACGGCACAGGGGACACGCCCACCCTTTCCCCACCTTTACCACTTCCTCCCACACCTAACCACAGCAGCCTTGTCAAAGGCGAGCATTCCCCCATCGGAACAATGACGAATGAGTGCCACTGTAAGTGCACAAGGGCAATAAATCCACCTCATACAACCCCAAAAATCATCATCAAAGCCCCTCAATCACATTAATTGCATTTACAACTCCTCAATTGCCTCACGGCCGAGCGTATCCCTCGTTTCGTCTATTGGACCATGTCTCAGCTTGTTAATCACCACCTCTTTCTTCTCGAGCAACCCAATCGTCATTCGTCAATCGAACTAATCGTCAATCGACCAGACTTATCCACATGACGCTCAATTTTACAGAAAAGCAGATTTATCCACAGTCAACACAATCCCCAGAATCAAATATTCGTTTTTGTGGTAAAAAGTGGGAGAAAGTGGTGGAAAATGTGCACTGAATGGGCATATTTGTATGCGGATTGATGGGTGAAGCCCGACCTCATGGCATTCTTTGCAAGCGAATACGAAGTAAAGTTGGACGCGAAAGGTAGACTGATGCTACCTTCTAAGATCAAGTCCAATCTACCCGAAACCTCGGGGAACGAACTCGTATTGCGTCGTGGGTTCGAGCCCTGTTTGGAGCTGTACCCCATGGTGGAGTTCAATAAGCTGTTCTCGAAAATCCGGGGCCTGAACGAGTTCAACCCCGAGCACCGAGCCTTGCAGCGGAACTTTTTGAGCAATACCACCCAAGTGGAGCTAGACGGGAACGGGCGGATCAACATCCCCAAGCTGATGATGCGGTATGCCGGGTTGGAAAATGAGGCCATCGTAGTGGGCATGGGCAATCGGATAGAGATTTGGAACCCCGACCAGTATCAGAAATTCCTGATCCAGGATCAGGAAGAATTCTCGAAGCTGGCCCAAAAGTATCTGGATGCCTGAGTCTGAAGAACGCCCCTACCACCTACCTGTGATGCTGGCCGAATGCTTGGAGGGGTTGACACTCCGGCCAGGCGGCATCTATGTAGATGTCACCTTTGGCGGTGGCGGCCATAGCCGGGCTATTGTAGAGCAGCTAGGCGAAGGCGGCAGGCTTTTCGGTTTCGACCAGGACAGCGATGCCGAGGCCAATGCTTCCTCCATCCCGTCAGACCGATTCACCTTCGTGAAGGCCAACTTCCGCTATCTAAAGCGGTTTTTGCGCCTCTATGGAGTCCACCAAGTGGACGGCATCCTGGCCGATCTGGGGATTAGCAGTCACCAAATAGATGAGCCCGAACGTGGGTTTAGTACCCGCTATGAGGCGGACCTGGACATGCGTATGGACCGGGACCAAGGCCAAACGGCAGCGAACATACTGAATACATACCCGGAGGCGGATCTGCACCGGATCCTGGGCATGTATGGTGAGATAAAGAATGCGAGAACGGTGGCAGCGGCGATAGTTTCGGCGAGGACGAACCAGCCGCTGCAAACCTCTAGCGAACTACGGACCCTGCTGGAGCGCTACGCGCCCAAAGGGAAACCGGCCAAATACCTAGCGCAGGTATACCAAGCCCTGCGCATAGAGGTAAACGAAGAAATGGCCGCCTTGGAAGGGTTCCTGGGTCAGGCTTCCGAAGTACTGAAACCGGGCGGACGCTTGGTAGTGATGAGCTACCACAGCCTGGAAGACCGCATGGTGAAGAACTTCATAGCTAAGGGCAAAATACACGGGGAGCTGGAAAAGGATTTCTACGGAAACCCCATCCGGCCCCTGGAGGCGGTTACGCGCAAACCGATAACGGCTACGCCGGAGGAAATTGAGCGCAACAACCGCGCACGCTCAGCCAAACTTCGTGTAGCAACGAAACTAGAAGCTGGAAGTTGAGAAAGTCCTTTTTCGAACTTCTAAACTCCAACTTCCAACCTCGAATACCATGGCAAAGAACACATTCAAAGTACGCAACCCTAACGATGACCAGAAGCCCAGCTTGTGGTCACGGATGGAGAGCGCACTGAGTTTGGACAGAATATTTGAGGAAGGCCTGCCGGTACGGTACCTGCCCAAGGTGCTCTTTCTGTTGGTGATTGGTGTGTTCTACATCGGCAACAATCACTATGGGGAGAATACCCTGCGCAAGATAGACCGCCTGGAAGAGGAAGTAGAAGACTTGCGGGCAGACTATACCACGCTGAAGTCAGACTTGATGTTCAAGACCAAGCAAAGCGAGGTAGCCAAACGTGTGGCCGAAATGGGACTGGAGGAGAGTTTGACTCCCCCCACCAAAATAGAAGTGAAAGAAGACTAAAGGAGAGCAGAGAAAGTGAACATTAAAAAGTCCATCGTAATGCGGGTTCGCATCGCCTTTTTGGCGGTGGTGCTCTTTGCTGTGGCCATTCTGGGAAAGATGATCAAAATCCAGGTGGTAGACGGCAAGGAGTGGAATCAACGCGCGGAGGATATCGGCTTGCAGTTTAGGACCATCCCGGCTACCCGGGGCAACATATACTCAGACAACGGCAGCCTGCTGGCTACTAGCGTCCCCTTTTATCGGTTGGCCTTTGATCCTACTGTGGCCAAAGACGAAATATTTAACGAAGGCCTCGACTCACTATCTATGCTACTGGCGGGCTTCTTCGGTGATAAAACCGCCGAGGACTATGCCAACCGCATCCGGGGTGCTCGGAGCGGCAATCGGCAATATCTGGTACTGAATCGCCGCCGGATTGACTACCAGGAGAAAAAGGAAATGAGCACCTGGCCTATCTTCCGCCGGGGAAAGGCGAGAGGTGGGGTGCTGTTTGAGAAACTAGAAGACCGTGTGCAGCCCTTCAGCTATTTGGGTCGGCGTACGGTAGGCTACATGAACGAAGACGGCTCTGGCCGGGGGCTGGAATACAGTTTTAATGCTGTACTGGCTGGGGCAGACGGTTCGGCCCTGTTTCAAAAAATGGCCGGGGGTAATTGGAAGTTGGTACGCGACGGTTCGGAGATGCAACCGCGGCACGGTTGGGATATAGAAACTACCCTCGACATTAACCTACAGGACGTAGCCGAGTCTGCCCTGCTCAAGCACCTGGACATGCACGAAGCCGACTTTGGCTGTGTAGTGGTAATGGAGGTGCAGACCGGGGAGATCAAAGCGATCAGTAATCTGACCCGCGGAGATGACGGGAAATACCGGGAGGTATACAACTATGCCGTGCAGGGCATTACCGAGGCCGGGTCTACCTTCAAGCTAGCCAGCATGATGGCCCTGTTCGAAGAAACTCGACTGAAGCTCAACGACACCATCGATGCCGGGAACGGGACTTATCAGTTTTACGGCGTAGAAATGAACGATGCCAAGCCCGGCGGCTATGGACGCATCTCAGTGCAAGAGGCAATGGAAAAATCCTCCAACATCGCCGTGATGAAGCTCATCGATGCGGAGTTTGGACAAAACCCTGACCGCCTGATAGACTACTACCATGCCCTAGGCATTGCCCAACCGTTGGGTTTCCAAATGGTAGGTGAAGGCATACCGAGTATCAAACGCCCTGGTGATGAAGGCTGGAGTAAGATTTCTCATCTCTGGATGAGCATCGGGTACGAGGTGCAGCTTGCACCGCTACACACGTTGGCGCTGTATAACGCCATCGCCAATGATGGTAAGCTGATTCAACCCATGATTGTACGGAAAGCCTACTCGGCCAATACCGTGTACCGGAATTACCAATCTGCTGTCATCAACGATAAGATCTGCTCTAAAAGCACGCTCCAAAAACTACGGACTATGCTGGAAGGCGTAGTGGAGCGCGGTACTGCACGCAATATCAACGATACCTACTACCAGATAGCGGGCAAAACGGGCACGGCGCAGAAGTACATCAACGGCCGCCCTTCGCGCAACTATTACACCTCGTTTGCCGGGTATTTCCCGGCAGATCGCCCTCGGTATTCGGCCATTGTGGTGATAGATAACCCCAAGGGGTACCAACAGTACGGCTCCGATGTGGCAGCTCCGGTTTTCAAAGAAATCGCGGACAAGATCTATGCCCTCGACATTGATTTGCACCATGCCCAACCCGATAGCCTAGAGGGACCCCAAGGGATTTTCCCCGTCATCCGCGCGGGCAATGCACAGGACCTGATGGCCATAAGTGGCACCATAGGACTGCAAAGTGAATTGGCTACGGAAGAGGACTGGGTGCGAACCCAGATTGACGGCAGTATTGTGCAGTACATAGACGGTAAGGTAAGCAGTGATGCAGTGCCGGACGTACAAGGGATGACCCTGCGCGATGCCTTGTATCTGCTGGAAAACCGCGGCATGCGGGTAGAATTCACTGGCGCAGGCCGGGTAGCTACTCAGTCGCAAGCGCCCGGCACCCGCATAGTAAAAGGAAGTAGAATTAAACTGACGCTAGGCTAATGGCCCTGCTAAAAGATATCGCTTACAAAGTTTCGCTGACCTCCGTAAAGGGGGACACGGGGGTAGAAGTGACCGCCATTCACTTCGACTCCCGGCGCGTTGTGCCGGGATGTTTGTTTGTGGCCGTACGTGGCACCCAAGTAGACGGGCACGCCTATATACCTAAGGCCCTGGAGGCAGGAGCCAGCGCTATAGTATGTGAAGAGATGCCTGAGGATACTCCCGCGGGAATCACCTTTCTGCAAGTGGCGGATAGCGCTCAAGCCCTGGGCATCTTGGCCAGTAACTTCTACGGCAACCCCTCGGCCAAACTAAAACTGGTAGGGGTAACTGGCACCAACGGCAAAACCACCACAGTCACCTTGCTTTGGGACCTGTTTCGCAGGTTAGGCTACCGGGTAGGACTCCTGAGTACCGTGGTCAATCGCATAGATGACCAAGAGGTATCTGCCACCCACACTACACCGGATGCCATCAGCCTCAATGCCTTGCTGGCGCAAATGGTAGAGGCTGGCTGCACCCATGCCTTTATGGAGGTGAGTTCTCACGCTTTGGTACAACACCGTACCTCCGGGTTACAGTTTACCGGAGGTGTGTTCACCAACATCAGCCACGATCACTTGGACTACCACGGCACCTTCGATGAATACATCAAGGCCAAGAAGTTGCTCTTTGATCAACTGCCCAAGCGTGCCTTCGCCCTGGTAAATGTGGACGATAAGCGAGGCAGGATCATGCTCCAGAACTCGAAGGCAGAGCACAACACCTTTGCCCTCAAGGGTATGGCCGATTTCAAAGCCAAACTGCTGAGCAATTCCTTCCAAGGATTGCAAATGGAAGTAGGCGGCCGCGACGTTTGGTTTCAGCTAGTAGGCGGATTCAATGCCTACAATCTGCTGGGGATCTACGCAGCTTCGGTGTTGCTAGGAGAAGAAGAGGAAGAAGTGCTCACCCAGATGAGCACCTTGGGCACGGCCCCTGGTCGGTTTGAAACCGTGCGCAATCCCGTGGGCATCACGGCCCTGGTAGACTACGCCCACACTCCCGATGCCTTGGAGAATGTGCTCAAAACCATTGAGGATGTACGCACTGGCAATGAGCAGGTAATCACCGTGGTAGGCTGCGGCGGCAACCGCGACCGGGCCAAACGGCCCAAAATGGCGGCTATTGCCTGTGAGTTGAGCAATCGGGTCATCCTCACCTCAGACAACCCGAGGGATGAAGAACCCATGGCCATCATAGAAGAAATGCAAGCGGGAGTACCCGTAAGTCACGTGCGCAAAACACTTACGCAGGTAGACCGGCGGGAAGCCATCAAAACTGCGGTCAGCTTCGCTCAGCCGGGCGACATCATACTGGTAACAGGCAAAGGCCACGAAACCTATCAGGAAATCAAAGGAGTTCGAACAG
>JBCBHI010000274.1:5991-6339 GCA_038525885.1 Bacteroidota bacterium | reverse complement strand
CTGCCGCTACGCTCAGTGAGTTGGGCATGTTCCCAGGAAATCCAAGCGTGTACTTGGCTTCCAACTCCTGAATCAACTGGGCAGGCCCCAGCATAAAGCCCATACGCAGGCCGGCCATCCCGTAGATTTTGGAGAAGGTGCGGGTCACCAGTACATTTTTACCCTTCCCTACCAGGGGTGCCATGGTGTGCCCTCTCCAGTTCTGCAGGTAATGGATATAGGCTTCATCTACCAATACGGTTGCTTGCTCAGACACCGTTTCGCAAAAGGAACGCAAGGCCGCCGTAGGCAAGCTGGTACCTGTGGGGTTGTTGGGATTGCAAACAGTGACCAGGCTAGTGTTTGTGC
>JBCBHI010000274.1:0-5981 GCA_038525885.1 Bacteroidota bacterium | reverse complement strand
ATTTTCCTGGCAAAGTTGCCCACTACATCAAAGGAGGGGCTGGGAACGATGATCTGCTGGCCCTGACCACCAAAATACTGAGCCACCCACACCAGCGGCTCAAAGGACCCATGCCCTAGCAACACATTTTCAGGCTCCAAACCTTCTTGCTCAGCAATGAGCGCCTTCGGGGCCTGAAAATCATAGGTGTGGAAGGTGGCATACTTACTGGCACGTGGCAGCACCTGAGTGATGATCTGCTTTACCTGTTCGCTAGGTCCGTCCGGGTTTTCATTAAACAGGAGTCGTCTTACTTCGTCATCTGGGTCCTCAGCCAGAGACCAACCAGCCGCCGGTTTAGAAGCCAAACTTTGCCCGGGAAGCATCCCCGCGGCCAGGGCAGAAAGGCCTGATAGCTTAAGCCAATGCCTTCTATTGAGTGTATCCATGCTTTTCAGTTTTTACCCAAAAAGCAGGGACCAGGCACCAGATTCCTATGAATTCAGGAATCCTGAAAAGTTATCCTGCCGAAACCGGCTGGTTTTTTCGGTAGGCAGAGGGGGTGAGTCCCGTCACGGTCTTAAACACCTGATTGAAAGTAGCCAGGTTCTTGAAGCCTGCTTCGTACGCAATCGCCAGGATCTTTTCCTTTTCCTGGGTAACGAGAAGCCTCTTGGCCTCTTCCACTCGGTAGGCATTTACAAAAGTGGAGAAATTGGACTGCCCATACTTATTGATGATCAGGGATACATTCCTGGCAGAAGTACCCAAGGCCTCCGACACCTCCGCTACGGTGAGAGTGGGATTTTTATAGAGCTTATCTGTGGCCATTCGCTGCCGTAGGGCTTGCAGTTGCCTCCTACCTTCGTCATCCGTTAGGTTGGCACTGCCATACTTAGGGGCTTTCCGTGGAAAGAAGACCTCCCTATTCTCAATACCCACGGCCAACAGACAGTACATCAGCAAAGAAAAGGTAATCGGGCCCAAGGCATATACGGGAATCACCTGCATAAAAATGAGCGCGTACACCCCCCACATAATGGTGAGGCAAAGGATAAGGCCGACTAACCAGCGCGAGGCAGGTTGGGCGGTGGCCCCACCCTGGTTCTTTAGCCGAAATGCTGTAAGCAGCACATACACGAAGGACTGCATTAAGATCAAAGAATAGCTCACTTTCCAGAATAGGCTGTCTCCTCCGTTGGGCAGTACGGCACAGCCTACCAGGTATACCATAGCGGGTGCAAAGTGCAGGTACTCTACCTTCTTAATTTCCTTAGCACCCAGGAGTGCCTTGGCATATAGGAAGAGTAAAGGGCCCAGAGTGAGATTGGCCGCCAGGCCCAGATTCCGGACAAAGAGAGGCAAATCTACCGTGGAGTAGAAAATGGACTTGGTAATGCGGAGGGAAAGAGCCAACAGCAACAGGGCCAGCAGCTTGTTGTGCAGGCTAGGTTTTTTGAGCAGATAGATGCTAAAAAACGAGCTAATGCCTAAGCCAGAGCTACTAATAAGGGAAACGAGAATGAGTCTTTCCATAAAGCATCGATGCTGCCAGCACTATTGAAGGAGATACCCCATGAGGTCCTCTCCAAAGTACTTTACTACAATATGCTATCTTTAGTTGAGATGCGTGTCATTCCCTACCCACTATCGCCTTTCCTTCAGCAATTCATAAAAGCCATGTGGGTAGTAGAAGAGGATAGCGGGATTGAGGTAAATGTGAACTGCTTCCCGGTTGGGTATCCGTTTATCAATGTCATCAGCGGAGCCAGGTTCCGCTTAAGTAGTGCCCTGCAAACTGATGTGGAAGTGCATAGCTACGTATCCGGGGCATTCAACCAGCCCTTTGCCTTGCATATGCGTTTGATCAATAGGGCCCTCACCATCCAGTTATTGCCGCATGCCATCCCCTCCTTTTTTGGCTGGTCTGCTCATGCTTTCAAAAACTTGCTGGTGCCGCTAGCAGAGGTGAATCAGGCCTTGTCAGAGGCCTTGGAAAACGAGATTGCCAGTAGCCAAGGGAGCGGGGAAGTATTAGCCCGATGTGCTCAGATCTTAGAACAGCATTGCCAGGCAAGTGGCGAGGTGGACGAAAGAATTCCGTATGTTTTCCGTCAGCTTTTCTTGTCCCGTGGAGCTATAAAAATCAGCGACCTGGCCTCCTCTACCAATGTATCCATGCGGAGGTTGCAGCAGCTCTTCAAGGATGCATTCGGCTTATCTCCCAAGACCTACAGCCGGGTTATTCGCATGCAGTATCACACCTACCAACTCCTGCAAAACCGAGGGTGGGACACGGTCATCCCTGAAGGGTACTATGACCAATCGCACTTCCTGCACGAGCTGAAAAAACAAACCAACATGCTACCCACCGAATATGCGCAGCATATTAGTGACCCCAGCAAAAAACCAGCCTATGTAAGCTCCAACCTCTTTTATCAGGTCTACCACAATGCATAATATTCTGCCACTGGCCCCACGGTGATTTCGCTTTTTTACAATACTGTGGTTCTGAAAAACTTCAATTTCGAACCCAACGAGCGAATGATAAAACTTAAGAATCAAGATGAGGTATACCACCGTGGTAGAGATCAACTGCCCTATCGATCAGGTAGTAGAGTTCTTTGATAGCCAAGAAAATTACCCCCATTGGATGGAGGGACTTGTACGGCATACGGTAGTGTCTGGCACCTTTGGGCAACCAGGAACCAAATCCGAACTGGAATTTCAACTAGGCAAGCGGGGATTTAAGATGACCGAGCAGGTATTGGAGAGAAATTTCCCTGCGGAATACCTAGTCCGATACCAAACGCCTGGAGTGGAAAACCTAGTAAAGTCGAAGTTCCAATCTACCCCCGAGGGCAAGACAAAATATCTGTCCGAAAACGAATTTCAGTTCAAAGGATTCATGAAAATTATAGCTTGGCTCATGCCTGGGTCTTTCAAAAAGCAAAGCCTCAAGTATCAAACAGACTTTAAGCAATTTGTAGAAAGGAATACTCCGTGACTTAGGCTGTTCCTTTTACTCCTCTTTACTCATCAAAACCTGAAAGAGCCACCAAAATATCCATAAATGGATGTATCAGGATAATGAACCAAACGTAACACATCACCTGCTGTGAAAAGCTCAAATCCTCCGAATAATTGAATAGGTTTTGCTGGAGACCAATTCCCGGTTATCCTTAGTTGGTTTCCAATTTGTAGCCCCTGCACCCCTTGGGTATCCGGATAGGCTTTTCTGGCACCACTATAAACTGCATCGTGCTCCACAAGCCTTTGGGCGAATCCATATTCCAGGGAAAGTTTACTTTTTGGTAATGGAGTAAGGGAGATCCCAGGCGAAATAAATAGGAGGTTAGTCAAGCTCAGGAACCTCCCCTGCCCTAGATAATTTGCCCCAGCGTATAGTTGGCTAAATCCCCTGACAGGGCCGTCTCCAGATCCATTTCCTCCGGAGGCAGCATCTATGTGCAAGGTGATTTTTGGCTTCCAGCTATGGTCAGTTAACGTCAGGCTTTGCAACAGAAATACCCCCCATGCCTGTATGTCTCGGTTCATAAACCTACCTGACTGTAATGCGAAGGTCCAATCAAACGCAAAGGGGTAAAATTGCCCCCAAAATCTGGTGCCGTACGAATCTCTTCGGTCCAAACCGACATTCGGACCAGACCTAAACCGGGAGTTCTCCGTATGCATCCAGAAAGGATCCAGATACGCCACCGACTTTCCTTTTTTATATAGGATAAGACTCGCATTTAACCCCAGCAGGCTCTCCTCTTTATTAATACTCTCTACAAAGAAACCTTTGTGTTGTTGAGTCCGGTAAAAGGCAAACGCTCCCAAGCGAAAGCGGTCCCGATGCGCATACAACCGGGCACCATTCCAGGTGAGCCTTAGGTTAGGGCCTTCCCGTAAGCTCAGTAGTTGTTTGGGTCCGTCAACGAATTCCTGACGACCCAACATTGCTCCCAGCAGGAACGATTTTTTATAATGATGAACTCCAAGAAAAAGCTGTTGCAAAGAAGCAGAGTTCTTGAAATTCGGTACGTCATTCCTTTCTCCTGTTGTCTGGCCCGTCCCAATTTCACCATACAAGCGCACGTTTGCATTGAGTTTCAGGTCAGCCCCTAGTATGCCCCTCACCAAAACTTGGGTATAGTCATCTACCTCGTTTAGTAGTTCATTTTTGATCAAATGGACCCGGGTCCGTAGCTCGCTGCTTAAGGTTAGAGCACCTTTTTCGCCAATAGGAGTAACCTTTAGCAAAGGAGCCTTCCCCATCAGTTGCTCACCCGTCCAGTCCTCCGCCCATCGGCTATAGAAGTAATAATTGTAAAGCTGCGGGCCCCAACCAGCAGCCCGTATTGGATATGGGCCAGTGGGAATGGTTGCATCCTGGGACTGCGCGGTGCAAACCACCGTCATAATTCCCAACAGGCCCATCATGATGCTACACCGTCTCATTACTTTCTTGTTCTAGCTTTACCGGTGTGCTAATAGTTCGTCTTGAGAACATGGTTACGCCTAGCGCAAATACCATAAGCGCGCTAGCAACAAGAAAGGTGGTCTGCATTCCGCCCATTACTGCATTCGCAGGGGCATCAGTAATCTCATGGGTATCGACCGAGCGAGCGAATATGGCTCCCATTACTGCAGCGCCGCTAATCAAACCTAGGTTGCGAGACAGGTTCAGGATCCCAGAAATCACCCCAGCTTGACTCGTGGGAAAATCCTTCATGACAAACGTATTGTTTGCCGCCTGAAACATCTGATATCCCGGAGTAAGAATGGCTATGGCAAAAATGTACCCAGACAAACCCAAGGTAGCGGGTGCCCATGCCAAGACTAGCGCTCCTGAAGTCAAAAGAGAGAGCCCCACCAATATCATAGATGGTGCTCCGAAACGATCCACTACTCTACCTGCAGGAATGCCCGACAGGATGGAAATAGCGGGACCAATAGACATGATAAGGCCGATGGTGGATTCCTTTAGTATTAGGGCTTGTGATAGATAGAAGGGACCAATGATAAGCGTTGCCATCATCACCGTCATTACCATTACATTGATGACCAATGAGGAACTGAAAGCCTTGTTCTTAAAAAACTCTAGTTGAATCAGGGGAGACTTTTGGCGTTTTTCTGCTCGAAGAAACACCCACAGTCCAATGCCCGCCAGGAATAAATAACCGTAGGTGTAGAAGCCTGATTGATCGTTATTACCAGTAACAGCAAGTGAATAGGTGGTAAGTATGACCACCAAAATAAGAGTCCCTACCCAATCAAGAGACTTTCCGTTTCGTGGTCTTTTATGGTCTGAGGGCAAATAGAGAACCGCCAAGACTAAGGCCAGCACACCAAATGGAATTTGGAAGAAAAAAATCCCACGCCAGCTAAACCAAGAGATAAGGAGCCCGCATAATGTAGGTCCAGAAGCCGTACCTATGGCGGACATGGTACCTAATAGTCCCATGGCACTTCCCATCCTCTCTTTGGGTACAGTTTGGCTGACCAATGCCAGAGAAAGTGCCAGCATGATGGCTGCGCCTATCCCTTGGATAATCCTAAAAAGGATAAGTACCGAAATTGAAAAAGCGATACCGCACAAGAAAGAAGCCAAGGTGAAGAGGCTAATTCCCACTAGAAGTAACCTTCTATAACCCACTAGGTCGGCAAGCCTACCCGCACTCACAATCAAAGAGGTAAGGGCAATTAGGTAGGAAATGACTACCCATTGGATCTGTTTGAATGGAACACCCAGTTCCACGGAAAGAGTGGGAAGGGCAACATTGACGATACTGATTCCAAATGAAGGAAGTAACACAGATAGCGCCAAAACCAATAGTGGCCCCTTATGGGTTAATCTGGTTTTAAATATATCGATTAGTTTCAAAGGCCATCCATTTTGAATTCATCAATTTCATTTGATTAAACCCGGAATATGCACTAGGAAATCTATTGCGGAGCTAAACAGCTGCAAATCAGTCGCTTCGCTAACTTTCCCT
>JBCBHI010000273.1:1138-6339 GCA_038525885.1 Bacteroidota bacterium | reverse complement strand
CCTGGGTAAACATACCCATGAGTACCCCCAGCACCTGAATGAGGAAAACGAGTAGCAGCAAGGTGATGATTTTGGAGCTAATCCGCCCTAGGTTCGTAAAAGGCATGGCGTCCGTGAGGGCGTCTATCTGTACATCTCGCTCGCGCCATACTACCGCACCCGCATAGAAGATAGCCAGCACAATGGTAAACAAGTACATGGCGGAGCGTAGCCCATCTATCATAATGTAGGTCACGGGGTAGCTTCCGTTGTTGTACCAGGAGTCGGCCTGGGCCAAAGCATTGAGGCCATTGCCTACGGCCAGCACCAGTAGTATCCAGAACCTAGGGCTACGCAATACGCCGCGTAAGTCCATACGTACCATGCTGGCAAATTGCACCCAGCGCGTGCGCAAGCTGGCTTGGAAGGCCCGGATGGGCATGGCCCGGTGTAGTTGTGGAGCGGGCTCAGGTTTGGCTTCCCGGGTACGTTTCTTACCAGGTTTGGCATGGCTCAGGTTACTAAAAGAGAACTTACGGTACTGCCACCAGGCAAGAGCCAGGGCACCCACGGTCCAGCCGACACGGTTAATAATCATCAGCGGTTCATCCCACAGGTAGCGGGTGTTGAGTTCAAAGAGGGTCCAGTAGCGGGCCAGGTGCGTAGTGGCATTTAGCCCCAGAGGATCAAGCACGGCAACCCAGTCTCCGGTTTCCATGCTGAATACCATAGAGGCTGTAACCAGATACAGTACTAGCAGAATGGTAGTACCTACAAACCCCGCAGTGGCCGAACGGAAGCGCAGGCTAAGGCTGAAGATGATGGCCGTAAGGATAAAGCTGTTGGGCAATACAAAGAGCACGAACGTCTGTAAGTAGCCCAACAGGTGAGTGGGGCCTATGTCCTCTGCCGGAGCAAAGGGCATCAAAGCGCCCACCCCCAAGCCCAGCATGGCCCCGATCAGCGGAATCATGGTCAGCACCCAGGCAGCCAGAAACCGGCCCCAGAAGTAAGCCCGTTTGTTGAGCGGGTAGCTAAAGACTATGGTGTGGAAGTTGGAACTGATATCGCGCAGGGCGGCACCGTGCCCAAAGGCGGTGGCCATAAACAGACCCAGCACCAGGCATACCGTCATCACGGACATGGCCATGTTGAAGGGAGAGTTGATGTATAGGCCGTCCTGCCCAAAACCTACCGTAAAGTCCTCTTGCGTTACGGCCAGGAACATTAGCATGAAGCTAATGAGGATAAACAAATAGAGGATGGGTTTGCGCCGGTAGCTGCGCAGTTCAAAGCCAAAGAATTCTCGCAGCATGACTTATTCGGTTACGGGGGTGAGAGAAAAAGAATACTGTGTGCGTCGGTTACCCTTGATGGTCACTATGAGGGATTCACCCTTCAATTCAGACAGGTCCAGGGTTTTCTCATGCGCGAAATACAGGATGCCAAAACCCCAGTGGTTTCTCAGGCGGTTGCCCTCTTCATCGGTGATTTCCATGGCATGGTACCCCATCCAGGTTTTGCTGTTCCATTCCAGTAGGGCCAGATCGCCCAATTCATCTAGAGGGATCGTATATTCTGCAGACCCAGTGCCCTCGTAGGCGTGCGGGGTGAGCTCAGGATTCAGCGTAAAGGCCATGCAGGCGGTACTGAAAATACAGGCGAGGATGATGATTAATATTTTCATGAGTTCTTAAGCATTGACAAGGTTTGAATAATGCGGGGCGAATGATGGGCGTAGGTGCCAACTGCCTGCGGGTAGCTTAGGCAGCTTTGTCCGCTTTGATGTAGGTGAAGAATACATCCTCAAGCCCGGTATCTACCGGCTGGAAACCATCCCCAGGGTGAGTCTCGCTGAATACATGCACCAAGGGTACCCCTGCCACCAGCTTGCTGGTCAGGATCTGGAACTCCTCCTGCAAGGCAGGTAGTTGCTCTTTGTGCACCTGCTTCTGCCATATTTGGCCACTCAGGCGCTCCATGGCGGCTTGGGGCGTGCCTTCGTACAGCACCTCTCCGTGGTTCAGAATCGCCATTTGCGAGCACAGTTCACGTACATCTTCTACTATGTGGGTAGAAAGAATCACCACCACTTGCTCGCCTATTTCGGCCAGCAGATTATAAAAGCGGTTACGCTCTCCTGGGTCTAGCCCCGCCGTAGGTTCGTCTACTATGATGAGTTTGGGGTCTCCCAGTAGGGCTTGGGCAATCCCAAACCGCTGGCGCATACCGCCACTAAAGCTGCTCACCGCTTTTTTGCGCGCGTCGTATAAGTTGACCCGTTGCAACAAGCCCAGTACTGCGTCTTTGCGCTCCCGCGCATTGGAGTAGCCCTTCAGTATGGCCAGGTGATTCAGCAGGTCATAGGCAGATACCTTGGGGTATACCCCGAACTCTTGCGGTAGGTAGCCCAGTATAGCCCGGAGCGACTCGGGGTTTTCCAGCAGGTTTTTTCCTTGCCAGGTTACCGTGCCCGCATCGGGCGTTTGCAAAGTGGCTACCGTGCGCATCAGGCTAGACTTACCCGCCCCGTTGGGGCCTAGCAGTCCATACATGCCTTTAGGTATAGTGAGTGTTACGTCCTTTAGCGCCTGTACGCCGTTGGGGTAGGTTTTTGATAGTCCTCTAATTTCCAGTGCTTCCATCGGTTACTTTGAGTTTTTGTTTTTGATGAACCAAAAGTGAAAGGAGGAGAGCACACCTAAAAAATAACCTGACCAACACCCCCGGGGCCGTGACCAAGCCTGAAGGCTCAAGGATGAAAGCGTTGGTCATGAAGCATCGCAGTTTCATCAGGAAAACCCGTCTGTTGGTCATCCAAGGGCCGAAGCCCATAGAGAATGCCCTACCTTTGGCACATGTCAAAGCGAAAGCGTCAGAAAATAGGCAAGCGGCTCAAGAACCTATACCGTAAGGTTACGGGCAATATAGTTTTGCTCAACCTGTTTTGGTGGTCTTTGGCGAGCATCACGCTTACCCTTAATGTGCAGATTAGTGCCGGGGAAGGAGAGTCCATTGAAGCGCTGCGTTGGTCGGCCTTCGTTACCTTGGGCTACATCATGGTGCCCACCGTGTACTTTCACAATCTCGTTACCCTCCAAAAGTTCTTCCTGAACAAGCGATGGATATTGGGGATTCTCTCCTTTTTTGGGTACAACGTGATAGGTGGCTTTACCTTACCCTACGTAGGGGAGTTCCTGGATGTATTTGTGGGGTTCTTTCTCGAAATGGACGACGGTACTAAGCCTTCTGATATCAGCGATTTTACCAATACCTTTGGGCTTTACACCTTTGTGGGTATTGTAGGCATGATGGCCCAGCTGGCTCGTTTCTCTTTTTTACGACACCAGAAAGCCAAGGAAGCCGAACTTAGCACCCTCAAGAGCCAGCTCAACCCCCACTTTTTGTTCAACTCACTCAATAACCTGTACGGACTATCGGTCACCAAATCCGACAAACTACCCGGGCTTATGCTTCGGTTGTCAGACCTACTGCGGTACAGCCTGTATGATACCCAGACCGAGCGCGTTCCGCTGAGCAAGGAGATCGATTATCTGATCAACTACGTGGAGCTGGAGCGGATACGGCTGGAAGATACCGTAGAAATAGAGTTGGCTCTAGAGGGGGATCCTGAGGGGAAATATATTGTTCCTCTCTTGCTCATTCCTTTTATTGAGAACGCTTTCAAGCACCACGGTCCCTCCCAGGAGTACGGAGCTAAGATTAATATTCAATTGAAGATTGAGGAAAAAGCCCTGACCCTAGACTGCTACAATACCATAGACCCTGCCGGAAAACGACAGGCGGAAGAAGTAGCGGAAGGCGGAATAGGAACAGAAAACACGCAAAAACGCCTCGCCTTACTTTACCCCAAAGCGCACAGCTTGGTCACCGAGAAAACAGAGGACACGTACCGGGTGCAACTTTCGCTTCCACTAACCACTTGATTCGAAATGGAGTTACGCTGTTTGGTTGCCGATGACGAACCCATAGCCCGCCAGATTTTAGAAAATTATCTGGCGCAGATTCCTTATTTGACGCATGTAGGCAGCTGTAAGGATGCCTTCGAGGTCATGCAGGTACTCCAAACCCAGGAGGTAGATCTCCTTTTTCTGGATATCAATATGCCCAAACTCACCGGCATGGGTTTGCTGCGTAGTTTGGCTCGCAGGCCAGAAGTTATCATTACCACGGCCTATGCAGAGTACGCGGTAGAAAGTTTTGAGCTTTCCGTGACGGACTATTTGCTCAAGCCGTTCTCCATAGAACGCTTTTTGCAAGCCGTAGGCAAAGTGCAGCAGAAACTAGCCAAGCCCGTTGCTCCGGTGCTGCCACCCCCTCCTGCAGAAGTGCCCAGTACCACTCCGCATCATCTGTTCGTAAAGGTAGATAAACGCATGGTGCGGGTAGAAACCGTAGACCTGGGCTATGTAGAAGCCTACGGCAACTATATCAAACTGCATATGGTCTCCGGCGATGTTCTGCTAGTGGGCCAAACCTTGAGCGGTTTTCAGAAACGCCTGCCGGATGCCTTCCTCCAATGCCACAAGAGCTTTGTGGTCAATACCGAGCACATCCAGAGCATGGAGGGCAACCAACTGACCGTGGGCAAAGGCGTGGTGCCAGTTGGGAAATCACACCAGGCCTCCGTGCATGCCCTATTGGGGCTTAAATAGCCTGAGGTTTCCAATCCTTTTCAAGGATCAAGTAAGAGTTCAGAGGATTTTCCGCCGTTGTCGCGGTCCGACTTTCGGTGTTTAAGCGGGGTGCCGCCCAGGCCGACGAGCCCGTCACCGACAACCTACGCGGTCCGACTTGTTGGCCGCCTAGGCGCCTTTCGGTGCTCAAACACCAACAAGGCCTCCGTGCATGCCCTATTGGGGCTTAAATAGCCGGAGGCTTCCAAGGTTTTTCACTAGCCGAACAGTTTTGTCCCAGGCAAAAAAGAAAGGACTGCCGAAAATCGACAGTCCTTTGGAATCCATTTGTTAATGGAATAAATACGCTACTGTTAGGTTAAGATCCCGAATCCATATCGCCAACGTTGTACCCACCGCCAGAACCACTTCCGCCGTTGTTGCTACTTCCGTTGTTGTTGCTTGATCCGGTTCCTCCTTTGATTTGTGCTAAATTCTCAATAATAGTCATCATTTGTGTTGAATGTTAAATTGTTATTGTGTTTTGCGTTTTACACCCATAAGCCCATGAGGGCTATTCCATCC
>JBCBHI010000273.1:0-1128 GCA_038525885.1 Bacteroidota bacterium | reverse complement strand
CCCCCCCCCTGGGGACAAAAAATAATTTGATGAGTACAAGGATTTGGAGATGAATGGCATCTAGAGGAGATGAAATTGTAGACTGCGGTGACTAGCCGTATTATGGATGTTTAGGGTCAGGTCAAGAGAATTTTAAGCGTGAGTCTTTGAATAGTACTAGTCTTTAATTTTTGGTGCATTACGATCGGCCAAAGAAGATTTTGGCTAGGTGGGAGGGGGGAGTTGCCGTACTTGCTGGTTATATACTTACCAGGGCAGGGGAGAAGCGGGCCGCTCAGGTGCCTAAAAAAATTAATCAAATGGCACCTATACTAAGTAGCATTTGTGAACAGCCCGGTCCCCCTATTGTCCCTGCTAATTGCACGCAGGTTCCTTCGTGCTCTATAGAAACCAAAGTATCTTTGATTAGAAAAAGGATTATGGATAGAGAGCCTCGTATAGTGGAGGGCTTAGAAAAGTTTATGCAGAAGTATCGTTCTTATCTCGGGTGCCTTGCATTGGTTATTGGCATGTCACAAGGTGTTTGGGCACAAGCCAGCCAAACGGCTGTTCCCCTGCCATCCCTCATCAACCAACTGCAAACAGAGCAGGGGCTTGCTTTTTCTTATGACCCCACCTTGCTGGGGTACTTCTCGGTAGTATCTCCTTCGGCAGATCTACCCAAGGAAGATTTCTATGCTGCCTTGCAAGCCCTCGTTCCCTTCCGGTTCGAGATTGTAGATGACAAAAACATCCTGATCAGTCCCCGGCCGGTAGATTTTACCTTCCACCTGCAAGAGGAGGATACCCAACTACCATTGCCCGGTGGGTATGTAAAACAAAATGGGCAGTACCTGCCCGTAACGGGGGATGCGGATGGCGCCATCCGGTTCCGCCTAGATTGGAGCCCTCAGGACACTCTGGAGTTCAATTTTGTAGGCTTCGAGGCCCATAAAGTACCTCTTTTAGAAGCCATGCAGTCGGCCAACCGTACCGTACAGATGCAACTGAGTACTACCGTTCTAGCTCCCGTGGTGGTGCAATCCTATCTGGGGGCGGGCATTAGTGCCTTTCAGCAAATCTTTGTCGGCATCGCCGGGTAGTATACCCATCTCGTCGGGCCGAAGCTCTAGCCGCTGGTTTTGCTGA
>JBCBHI010000272.1:0-6349 GCA_038525885.1 Bacteroidota bacterium | reverse complement strand
GGGTTTTTGAAAAAGTACCCATCATTATAAGCCCTAATAATAACTTTCCTTACAAATTTCTCACAGTTGAAGATGGCCCCACTGGTCATTTTATCGGACTTAAAACCGTCTCTTACTTTTTTGAGTGCGCCCTGTTCACGGGCCCAATCGAAGTATCCGTTAAGCCACTCCTCGGAAAAGTCAGTTAGTAAAAAGCCTGGATGGTATCTTTCTACCCGATCAATTTCTAGTCTTTGTTTGTAAGCCGTTTTCTCGCCAATACCTTCGTTCGGGTCTTTTCCCCTTGCCTTCAGGTCAGCCTGAAGTACGGTTTCAGCATACGCCGAGAACAATACTCCTTCGACCTTTTCTTCTGCTTGTATCTGCTCTACGGATTTGACCTCTAGGTTGCCATCATAGTGTTCTTTGAGAAGAGAATAGGTTACCCGGTGGCCTGCCTTAAGAAGTTCATCCCATAGCTTGACTAGGTGGGCTTTTTCACGATCAATATGATCCACAAACCGCTTCCATCCCCGTCCCTGCTTCTTAACCGTTTTGTTGCGTGAGTCATATAGATCTACTGGGATTTTCCGGTTGATATTGAGGTAATTGTTTTTGCCATCAATGTAGACCCTGAAGTACATCGGTAGGTCTTCTTGCTGTCTATCTTTCTTTATCTTGCATTCGAAGTAGATTGGATAATCATTCATCATGTAATCGTTGAAGGGGTGAAATATGGGTGAAAACCGCGCGCTTTATTCACCGACTACATGACAAGATTAGGAAGAAAAAAAATGAAAAATCTGCGTTTTGAAGCCCTCAGCGCAGATTCCTCAATGGGTGCAAAAGATGTTTCCCCTAGCCAGGGGAAGCAGTAACCAAAGATTCTTCGGCAGCAAAATCGCAATTATACCTTTTGATACGGCCCCGGAATGAGACGTGCGTCTGCGACGCTCGTGGCCTTGCAGACGCAAGTCTCGTTTGCCCTCGTTCGGAAACGAGGACGATAGGCGCATCAGATACTCGGTTGCCCTAAGCAGACCACTTATAGAGAAGGGTACACTTCCCTTAAAAATTCAATAGCCGCGTTAAAAAGGATTCTCGCTTGCGTAAGGAGACGGGCAACTGAAGGCCGTCCGTTAGCACTACAAATCCATTGCGGTCATAGCCTTCCAAGTAGTCAATATTGACACAGTAGGATTGGTGAATCCGTACAAATTGGCTCTCGGGCAATTTGTCCATAAAGGACTTCATAGGCTTAGAAACTACCACTTGTTTGCCACTTACCAGATAAAAGGTGGTATAGCCTTTGTCTGACTGGCAGTACATCAAATCCTCCAGTTTGATGATCTTATACCCATCTTGTAAACTAACCACAAACCGCCCCTGAGAGAGGTGAGCCCGTACCTTTTCTATTTGTTCTGAGGTGGTGCTGATATCGGCCTCGGTTACCTTACTGATAGCCGTCTGCAGCTCCTCAGGATCCACCGGTTTTAACACGTAGTCCACCGCACCCAACTTGAGTGCACGCAGAGCGTACTCATCATGCCCGGTGATGAATATCACCTGAAAGCACAAGTCCTCGGTTTGCGCCAAAAAGTCAAAGGCGTCCCCATCGGCCAAGTCAATATCCAGCAGCACCAGGTCGGGTTCGCAAGCCCTTACCACCGTCACTGCTTCCTCCACACTCCCGCACTCACCCACCAGCGACAACTCAGAATCCAGGTCGTCTAGCAGAGCCCGGATGGCAGTTCGAATGTAGGGTTCGTCATCAATGAGAATCGTCCTAATCATTAGCTAATTGTTTGTAGGGTAAGGTTAACTGAACACGGGTGCCTCTTTTCCCTTCATGCTTCAAATCCCGAATAGACAAGCCCGCTTGCACGCGCAATTCCCTACCCAGCAGTTGCAAGCGCTCGGTAGTGATGGCGGTGGAGAGGGATTCATTTTCCCCCTTCTCCTTCCCTACCTGAGCTTCTATGCCTATTCCATCATCCTCAATGAGCACCTCCAGTCTTTTGTCCACAAATTTCAGTCCAACGTATATCCGGCGTTGGTCGTCCGCGGGCGTATAGGCATACCGAATCGCATTCTCTACAAAGGGCTGTATCATCATGGGCGGCACCAATAGCTGGTGGGTATCCAACCCTTCTTCTACCTCCATGGTGAACTCGAAGGGCAATTGGCTACCCAGATTCTGTACTTTCACGTAGTGTTCTATGGCCACCAGCTCGTTCACCAGCGGTACAATCCGCTCCCGGGAGTTCTCTAGCACTACTCGGAGCAACCGGGAGAACTTGGAGAGGTAGCTCACCGCTTTCTTATCCTCCTTGTTCAGGATCATCCCCTGCAACACCGTCAGGGAATTGAACACAAAGTGAGGAGTCATTTGAGTGCGCAGCAGTTTCTGTTCGGTCATTACGTTTTGGGTCCGCGTGCGCAGGTTCTTCAGTCGCTGCCTGAAAATGCCAAACGTAAGCAACAAGGCCAGGATAAGCCCACCAATTACGATGAGCAGTTTCTCCCTCTCAGAAATAGCCAAATTTTGATCAGCCAGCTGCACCCGGTCTACCAACAGCTGTTCGCGCAAGGAGGCCGAATCCAGTATACGTTGATACTTAAAGTCAGCCTCTATTTCGGCTATCTCCATGATTTTGCCAACATTCAACAAGCTGTCACTCAGGGCCTTGAATCGCTGTAGGTGAATGTAAGCCGTCTCAAAATCACCCAGATTCTCATAGGACCTGGCCAATAGAGACGCAGCGCTTTTCAGCATCACGGGTTGGTTGGATTTCATGGCGGCCTCCTGGGTGCGCTGGGCATATTCCAGGGCCAGAGGGTAGTTCTCCAATTTCAATAAAGTAGAGCTGATGCGCGCCAGTCGCGAAGCCCTCACCTCAAACTCAGGGTTCTGTTCCACCAACAGGATCGCCCTTCGGAAGTAATGCTCGGCCGAATCCTTGGTTTCCATAGCTGCGAACACATCGCCAACATCCATCAAGGAGTGGATTTGGAACCGAAGGCTTTGAATCTCGAAACTAAGATCTAGTGCCTGGCGGTAGTGTATCAAAGCCTGTGGGTATTCCTCTGCCTCCTCATAGAAATTGCCCAAGGCATTCAGGTAAAGCGTGATGGTTTGGCGGTTGCCTTGCCTTCTACTAAACGCCAGCCCCTTCTGAAAATACTCTTCGGCTTGCTCCGCATCGGCTACCATTTGGTACAGCCTACCTATGTTGTTGTACAACCGGGGCGATCGCATCTCATTCCCTGGTTTTTCATAGATCTCCAAGGCCTGCAGGAAATATTCTAGCCCGGTAGTGAAATCACCCTTCTGGGTAAACAATATCCCCAAGTTGCTCAGATCCTTGGCTAGGTAGTAGTCATTTCCCAAAGAATCGTTGAGTCTGGCGGCCGTCTCATACAAAGTCTGGGCTTGGGACACCTCTCCCTTATCGGCCGCTATATTTCCCAAATTGTTGTACGTAATAGCCACTCCCGAAAGGTTATTCAGGGTTTGGTCCAAAAGGAGGGATCTCTCATAGGCTTCCTTTGCCAACTCCAAGTCTCCCTGTCGGTAGTATACGGTACCCATGGCATTGGTACATTCCGCAATCCCCATTACTACTCCTAGATTGTTGAAGATGGTTTCTGCCTCCTGATAATATTGGAGGGCCTTATCATACTCACTTTTGGTAATGGCAAGGTTGCCCCGGATATAGTAGTTACGAGCCAATCCAGCCTGATAGGATAGCTTCTCGGCCAAGGATTCCGCCTCCCGCACCAAGCTTTCCGCGGTGGTAGTATCCTGATGGTACACCTCTGTAGCCAGGGCCTGTAGTAACGCTACTCTTAGGGTGTCTTGTGTAAGGTGGTGAGATAGCTGAATTCTTAAACTGTCTTTCAAAACAGTTTGTGCAAAACCATAAGGAGTTTGGAAGCATACACCTACCCCAAACAGCAGAGCCAAAGCTCTCACTCTAGACATTCGTTTTAAAATTAGCATGGTGATACCGGGTGTTGTCAAAAGTTATGATCCACACTGCTGGCAGGGTAACGCCAAAGTGCAGGATCTAATGATTAAAGGAATAGACGCTTTTTCGTTAGTATCTCAACAAAAAATAATACTGTATACAAAGAGACGGTTTAGAGACCACTTTTGGTAAGAATTTGAAGACAAAACAGGGGAATTTTTACTATACATTCGTCACATTTATTTCAACACTCCCGACATAAAATTCTGGACCATCCTTTCAACCCTGGAAATCAGGGTTTTCTGAGAGTATCAGAACAATTCTACCACATTGGGTAGGTGGCATACCCAGGTACTGGAAAATCCACCCTAGGTAGGGGACGGTAATCCACCGCATTGATAGGCAATTCTGAGCCATGAATGGCTGGGCAACTTACCCATGGTTAGATAACCAGGGTAATCTACCCAAAAGCATAGCGCAGCTGACCTACACCTAAAATCGAACGGTTTTCTTGAGCCCCGACATGGAAAAAATGAACTTCCCGTTCGAGGACAATCCGCGAAGCATTAAGTACTATGTGAAACGCTTGCTGAAGGCAGAACGCCCCTTCTTTGAAGGAAGAAGAGTCATTGATTTTCCTGTGGGAAATGGCGTTACTCCAAGACTACTGCAAAAGGTCAAAGCAGTACCCCTTCCCATGGACCTCTCCGGAGTATTCCGAAACTGAGGAGCTTGCTTGTGTGAAAGTCTTTAAAAAAGAAGTGCTTTCGACAAGTAAGACCTTGGAAACCTAAGAAACGCACGCATAACTGGTCGAGAGATTATGCTACCCAGTTACGTAATGATTCCCTTATTGCAGTACCTACTTTATTACCCGTACTCTGAGAGTTGATAGGTAGCGTTTGAAGATCTTTGAATAAAATGTAGCAATACATACTTTAGCTGTGTTATTATGTTTTCATCACGTATGTCACTCTCAACGCTAAAAATTCTCCTTTTCATCCTGCCATTTCTTATCAATTTCCCCATAAATCGCTGGCTATATCGGAAGCTATTTTTTGATCGACAGGATTTCATTCAAAGTATGGCGTCTCTCAGAATATTCCCTCTCCTGTTTTTCTTAGGCAAGCATGATTTTGATAGTCGCAACTGGTTAAAAATAAATGCATTTCTGCTGGTAATATTAGTTCTCACTTTTGGAGAATGGCTGTTGCTATTTTCATTACTCCGCCCATACGTGAGCTAAGCCATTTTTCCACTCTTGCCCTTGTGGTCGTTCGGGATTCCGATGTTTAGGCACCGAAAGTACGACCTCGATAACTACGAGTAGTCTAAACGAAAGCCTAGGACTACTAATCCGCACCAAAAAACGAACTCTTATCTTGAAGCCCGATATGGCAAAAAGGAATCTTCCGTTCGAGGATAATCCGAGAAGCATTAAGTACTATGTGAAGCGCTTGCTGATGGCAGAACGCTCCTTCTTTGAAGGAAAACGAGTCATTGATTTTCCTGCGGGAAATGGTGTTACTTCAAGACTATTGCAAGAGGTGAAGGCCATTCCCCTCCCCATGGATCTCTTTCCGGAGTATTTCGAAACCGAAGGGCTTACTTGTGAGCGGGCCAATATCAAAGAAGGGCTTCCGGTAGCTGATGCAAGTGCTGATGTACTAATTTGCCAGGAAGGAATCGAGCATTTTAGTGATCAGCTAGAGGCTCTGCGGGAGTTTAACCGTGTGCTAGTGCCTGGCGGTAAAATGCTGATCACTACGCCCAATTACTCCAACCTGGTAGCGCGATTGAGCTATGGGCTTGCGGAAAGTGAACGGCATACCTCTTTTATGCCGCCCAACGAGCTGGACAGCATCTGGATGAGTAAGCAGGAGCTAACGGCGGAGATCTACTTCGGCCATATCTTTCTCATCGGTATTCAGAAGCTAAGGGTGTTGGCCAAACTGGCTGGTTTTCAGATAGAAACGTGGTACCCCACTAAGCCCAAACGCTCGGCCAAAATCCTTTATCTGTTTGGCTATCCTTGGATCTATCTCTTCAACCGGATGCTGTACCGGAAGAATATGCGCAAGAACCAACGGTTTGGTGAAGCGATGAAAAGGTCCATCTATGAAGAGCAGTTTCGCCTGTCTACGGATCGTAAGCTGCTGGTGGGGTCACACCTTATGGTGATGTTCATCAAGGAGAAGGAGCTCCATGAGGTAGGCCCGGCACTCTCTAGCAAACAAGATACTTTTGGGGTAACCTAAGGCAGTCTTCGAAATCTGTCGGTAAAGCACTTTAAGCCCCTCAGGAGCCTCTAATTCATGAATTAAGCCTTATTTCAAATAATCATATCCCTCTAGCTATATATTTGAGCTAATAGTTTTGCCAGCTCAGAGATAGATTTG
>JBCBHI010000271.1:0-6357 GCA_038525885.1 Bacteroidota bacterium | reverse complement strand
CAGACCCAGAAGGTAGGCCAACTAAGCGGTGGGCAGCGCAACCGGGTACACCTGGCGCTCATGCTCAAGCAAGGAGCTAACCTGCTACTGTTGGATGAACCTACCAACGACCTGGATGTGAACACCCTGCGTGCCTTGGAAGAGGGGCTGGAAAACTTTGGTGGCTGTGCGGTAGTTATCTCTCACGACCGCTGGTTCTTGGACCGGATTGCGACGCACATCCTCGCCTTTGAGGGCGATTCTCAGGTGTATTTCTTTGAAGGGAACTACACCGAATATGAAGAGAACCGGAAGAAGCGTTTGGGTGACCAAGGCCCTACCCGGATCAAATACAAAAAACTAGGATAATTCGTCATGCATCTACGCAAGAGTACTCTTGGCCTGTTTATTCTGGGCCTATTCTTTCTCTCGAGCTGCCTTGAAATCAAAGAGCAGGTATTCCTGAAACGCAATGGTTCAGGCACCTTCACGCTGACTATCGATATGAGCCAAATGAAATCTATGATGGAGGCCATGGGCGTCAACATAGAAGACATGGGTGAGGAGGATCCCTTCTCGGGTGTAGAAACTGACTTTGAGGATCAAAAGGCTGAACTGGAATCCATACCCGGTGTATCCAATGCCCGGGTAATTCCTGACCGGAACACCTACGCCATCAGCGTGGCTTTTGATTTCACGGACATTGATGCTCTCAATGCCGGGGCCAACAAGGTATTTCAAGATGAAGACCGGACAGCAGATATGGAGTACTACCGGTACTCGCGGGGTTCTTTCGAGCGTACCCCCTATTTTGAGCATGCCGAGCAGGTAAAGGATGAGCTCAACAACTCGGAGGACCTACAAGGCATGGACCCTACGGCTTTCTTTGGGGAGATGAACTACACCACCGTGTTTGAATTTGAGCGCCCTGTGAAGAAAATGTCCAACGATAGCTACTCTCTCTCTGCCGATAACAAATCGGTTTCTTTTCAATACTTCTTCTTTAAAGAAGAGTCAGAGGGAACCACGGTACAGAACAAGATTTCATTCTAGTAGTAGAGTCTCTTTCCAAGACTGATGCCGCAAAGCTATGATCGCTTTGCGGCATTTTTTTGCCCAACCTAACCCTGAATAACACCAAGCTCAGTGGTCTTGTAATCCCAGATTTGTATCAAAGATTCAGGTATAGATCTGCTGGACATACTTATCGTTTTTTAGCAAAATAGGTGTTTTTCTAAGCCTACTCTTTATAGATTAGGTCATTGAACCATCCTTTTGATCGCATGCACCTTCGCATCTGCCTTTCGGCATTTACCATTCTTCTAAGTATCTCACCGCTACTTTCCCAAAACAGGGGTACTACTTTCAGCGAAGCGCAAAGGACTAAAATGGCGCAGATTTCTCTGCTGTACGTTCACGCCCCTGGCTTCATTGCTGACAACCCAGCAGGTGAACCCGAGGGTATTCTAGTTACCCTCATGGAGGACTTTGCCAACTACGTGAAACAAATGCACGGCATCCGTATCCAGTACCAGTACCATCACGTAGCCGAAAACAGTTTTAGCCAGCTGCTGGAGCTAACCAAAACCGGAACGGGCGGCACCATGGCCCTGAGCAATACCACCATTACCCCGGCCCGCACGGCCTCTTTCGACTTCAGCAAACCCTTTATTTCCAATATCCCCATCCTGATCTCGCACCCTTCAGTCCCCGAATTAAACAGCCTATCCGACATAGGCAATCAATGGGCAGGTAAAGAGCTTCTGCTCATGAGAGGGAGTGTACAAGAAAAGCTACTTACTGATATCGCTACGGAATACGGAGGAGATTTTCAACACAGGTATGTTACTAACGAGGTCGACATTATTGAGCAAGTATCTACCAACCCCAATGCCATCTCTTCGCTCGACTTCATGTTTTTTGCCGGGGCCTTAAAAAACAAGGTTCGGCTAAAAAGGCACCCTGTAGGAGATGGTGAGCGCGAGTTCTTTGGCATTGCTATGCCTAAGGGCAATGACTGGACAGCTGTCATCAATTCCTTTCTTAGCTCAGGGTATCTATCCAGCACTCAGTATCGGAAACTAGTTACCGAGCAACTCGGCTCTCACTCGCTAAGCTTACTTAATGACCTAGACTAGGTAAGCTACCCTACAATGAGGAGAACCAGCTAAAGAGCTCTAAAGCCGGACTCAGATACGCGCACTACACGTTTGCCCAAAAATGCATATATTCAGAGTAAATATACGATTCACGTTTTGAGAACGATTCTGAAACTAATAGTAGCCTAACCATTAGCCATTAAATCCTAAGGCTAATACTTCCTTGTTCGGATATTCTTCCGTACCCAGATTTCTATTATCCATTTTTCGTGTGTTGCTAGTTCAGCGATGAGGACCAGTGTTGAGGTTTTCAGCTTGGCTATTCCTATGCTTTGGCTTTAGGATTGACCGCCGCTGAAGCAATGGTATTCTGGCCTACACAACACTCGAAATCCATACCCTATAAGTATTTACATCTTTATCTATGAAAAATCAAGAAGTAAAAAAGGACCCCGAATTTTTAGAGGAGGTCTTGAAACTGAACGAGGGCGCAGAGCTCAATGAGGCTTTACAAAAAAGCCTGGATCAGATTAATAAATTAGACATAGTTCAATTGAATCGGATTGGGCTAAAAACATATAAACAAGGCAAATGGACAATTCATAAAATACTACAACACCTTATTGATTGGGAGCGAATTTGGTGTTTCCGGGCTATCATGTTTGCCAGGAAAGAAGGAACCATTCCCGATGGGCACGATCAGGAAATAATGGGAAAGAATTCAAATGCTGATGAGCTATCCATTGAGCAGTTAGTAAATGAGCTCAGAGTGGTTCGTCAATCTACAATAATGATGTTCAATTCTTTTAACAAAGGAATTCTTGAAACTAATTGTACGTTTTTTGAATACGAAATGCCCTTGTACACTATTGGGTTGTCGGTAACGGCACATCAAATTCATCATTTCAACATAATAAAGGAAAGATACTTACCTCTGGATAATTAAAATTAGAATTAACAATTTCAGTGATTACATGCCTCTGCTCTGCCACTTGATACTAATGTCCAAAACGGATACTTTGGTCGAAATGAATGAGTACAGAGGCATGTTTCACATACTAAAACTCAAGCACCATCATCATGAAATTGATCTTAACCCTGCAATGCCTATTGTTAATTACTCCCAATTTTGCACAAAAAACCTTCCCAGATGATTTCAGAAAAGGCGGGGTTGAAATCGGCACTCCGATCCCTGACTTTTCCTTATATTCTTTAGACAGTACCGTCCTAAGCACCTCAGATTTAAGCAACAAAGTCACCTTCATTAACTATTGGTTTGTGGGTTGCAATGGTTGCCTTCAAGAAGAAGGTTTTCTTAAAGAAATTGCCCATTACTTCAGTGACAATGAAGATGTTCAATTAATCTCCATTACCACTTCAGAACCTATAGAAGTAAACGGACATCTGGAAAAACATGGAGGGTTTGGTTTCCCAATCTACACCGTGGATGGCTTTAAGGAAGCAAGGAAATTGTTTAAAGTCAGAAGTTTCCCTCACAATCAGTTAGTTGTGAATGGGACCGTGGTAGAAAACCTTACCGTCCCTATTGCCAGGGAGGAAATGAAGCAGTGGCTAATTGATAAGATAGAAGAAGAACTTAGGGCACTGAGGTAGACCGATGAACCAACTATAAAAAGGAATAGGGTGAATTGAACAACTTACCACCATCTTGCCGAACGTTGCTACCCTATATGCCCTATGCGGAACCTCTGCGCTTTTTTCACCTGCTTGTTGCTAACCACCATATCATTAGCTCAAGAGACTAGCACTCCCATTACCCTTGGGACAAAGCATGTGGTCACCTCTGCCATCCTAAAGGAAGAAATGACGATTCAGGTGTATGCACCCGATGGCTATGACACCTCCCAGGAAGAATACCCCGTACTGTTTATCCTGGATGGCCAGCAGTACTTCTTCAGTGGTGTAGGCCTTCAGAAGGCCATCCGCAGGCCCCGAGCTGTCCCAAAGATGATTGTTGTGGGAATTACCACCGATCCATCAGTTAGGTGGACTTGGTTCTTCGATGAAAAGGAGAAGTTCACAAGCTTTTTGATAGACGAACTGATCCCGTTTATTGGCACAAACTATAGGGCCAAGGAAGAACATGTCATTTTTGGCTGGGAAGCCGCTGCTTATTTTGTCAGTGAGTTGGTTTTAACCCACCCGGAGGCCTTCCACGGAGGCATAGCCACCAATGGAGGCTATGCAGCAGCGGAGTTAGTTGAGGACTTCAGCCCTACCCAAACCACGTACATGTACATGGCGAACTCTAGAAGGGACATATATAACATAGGTGAGACCGAAGCCTTCTATGAGATTTTGAAGGAGCACGCCCCCCAAAATCTGGTTTGGGAGTATGACTTGATCAACGAGGAGATTCACGAAAGTTTGGCGCATGTGGCCCTATACAAGGGACTGAGATTCTTCTATCACAACTATAATTCCCTCTCTTTCGAAAGTATCCAACAGTATGAGGATTTGGGAGGAATGGAGTACCTGAACCACTATTTTGAAGGACGGGCCCAACGGTTTGGCGGGGACGGTGCTATTGACAATAGCACAAAAAACACCCTAATCTGGTTGGCATGGAACCGGGATAATTTTGAGTATTTCCAGCTATTCATGACCGAATTCGAAGATGTACTGAGTACAGATAGGTATGCTTCGGCCTATTGGCAAAACCGGTTTGGGCAGTTCTACCTCAAACACCAAGACTACCCCAATGCCATCAAGTACTTCAACGCTGGGCTTACCCAATACCCCAACTCTAGATTTGAAGAGCAGATGAAAGAGGGGCTAGCGGAAGCAAAACGCAAAGCTGATTAATTGGCCTTCGCCTCTCCGAAAGGAGATGAATTATATAAACTCGAACCGAGTATTCCGGCTCCTAACATGTCTACTTGAGACAACCTAAGTATTGGGTTTGGTCTTGGGTAGTCGGTTACAGTTTCGGGTCAGGATCCGTAGTATTCTCTCCGCCTTCTTGCAGCAATAGACGATGCATAGAGAATGAGGCATGTCTTAACCGAATAGCCTCTTGATACTCTGGATCGCCATGATGACCAATTTGCCCCCACCTAGCGGCAGCAGAGCCAAGCACCGTGCTGTGGATGGCAATGATGGCGTAAAGGTTTACGGCGGGGTCATGGCAAAAAAGCACTTGTTCGCGGCCATCAAAATCAACTTGTTCAAAGGCAGTCATCATGATTCGGGGATTAATATGATGGGCTGAGTTGACTTTCTGGAGGCCAATAGCTGATGGGCCTGGTCGGCATCCTTTAAAGGGAACTTCACGGGTGGTACCGGAACCACCTCTCCCTTGATCATGGAATCAAAAAATCGTGAGGCCATGGCAAGCAATTGCTTTCTATCATTTGTGTAATGGAATAGCATGGGCCTGGAAAGGGTAATGGACTTTCTAGCTAACATGGGGATTTCGAACCCTTCTACTGGCCCAGAAGATTGGCCAAAATTGACCAAATGCCCCGTGTATGCGAGCGATGCCAAGGAATCATGGAAGGTATCCTTTCCCACACTATCGTATACTACTCCCACTCCTTGGTTATGGGTAATTCCCATGACTTGATCCACTACACTTTCCTCTCGGTATAGAATCGTCTGGTCACAGCCATTCCTGAGGGCAATCTCAGATTTTTCTGGAGACCCAACTGTGCCGATCACACAGGCACCTACCCTCTTCGCTTCTTGTACCAGTAAGTGCCCCACCCCGCCAGCCGCTGCGTGTATCAGTACCCATTCATCCTTTTGCAGGGTGGTGACACGCTGAGTAAGCATTTGCACGGTAAGTCCTTTCAGGATGGTGGCAGCTGCCATTTCATCGGATACCTCATCGGGAAGGGGTATTGCGATAGCTGCATGTATAATTCGCTCGGAGGCATACCCGCCGTATTGTGGGGTGATGTAGGCTACGCGGTCTCCTTCGGCTACGTCCTTTACCTCAGGGCCTAACTCTGTCACCACTCCCACGCCCTCAATGCCGGGGATACCTGGCAAAGCCAAGGTTTTGTATAAGCCTGATCTTACGTAGATATCATGAAAGTTGACCCCGGCAGCCGTTTGCCTGATCTTAATTTCATGCTGCTTAGGGGAGGGAACCTCCACTGATTTCGGCCTGAGTACGGACGGCTCACCATATTTTTCTACTACAATTGCTTCCGGCATATTATTCCTATTTAAGCGTCTAACCTTCTATCCAGCAGTTCCGCGATAGCCTCGTGGCCAACCTACTAACATTTTCAAACAAGGGCAGACTCAGGTG
>JBCBHI010000270.1:0-6358 GCA_038525885.1 Bacteroidota bacterium | reverse complement strand
CCCTGGTACTCGAAATTATATCGGTGAACGTGTGAATTACCAGGGAGATTAGGACTCTTTTGTTTCCATCAACAAAATAGAACATGATGAAAGCACTCACACGAATTATCATTCTGGCCATGCTTACGGCACTCAGTAGCTGCGTATACTCCCTACATGGCATCATCACTCCAGAAGCTGTGGTCTACCTTCCCGAATTAGAAGGAACCTGGCAGCACAAGGACGGATATCAGATCTCATTCCTCGGCGCTCAGGACGAGGGTCTAAAGGTGGTAGAGGAAATTGATTCGGTCACCTTTAGAATGGCTAACGGCCAAGTTATCCATTACCCAGAGGATGTACTCTCTATCATGGCGGCATCGTATTGGCACGAACTGGGTGCTCCCTCAG
Organism: Bacteroidota bacterium; assembly: GCA_038525885.1. Lineage (GTDB taxonomy): Bacteria > Bacteroidota > Bacteroidia > Cytophagales > Cyclobacteriaceae > DMST01. The sequence continues at coordinate 5,968 of JBCBHI010000270.1, read as the reverse complement.
AAAAAGATGAGGTGGTGCTGACGCGAAAAGATTCACTAGAAAAAGGAGCCTTCACCTATTATATTGAAATCATCAAGGAAAGCGAGGCTTTCTATTTTGAAGGAAAACTAGCTCAAATCGCGGATGAGTATTATTTAGATCTGACTCACCTCAGTCTTGATCTCGAAGAGTCCACCCCACCCTACAAAGTCATCATGCCTGTGCACAGTTTCTCAAAAATAGGATTCACTGACAGTGGCCAACTTCAGTTGATTGACTTTGATTTGAGCAAAATGCGAGACCTCTTCAGAGATAACCAGATACGGCTTAAGCATGAGGATGTAGACGATGAAATCCTGATTACTGCCCAGCCAGATGAAATCCAGGCTTTCTTAAGAACCTATGGGCAATCTCCAGATGTGTTTGCCAGCACCGAAAACTTCACCAAGGTGACTCCATGAGCCATCCCTTTATCACCATATTTTTCCGCTATACTTGGATACGGCACAGCTTATTTTGGGCCGTATCCATTTATACCCTAGGGCACCTGTTTGCCGCCTCGGCAGAAACCTCGTTTCTAGACTACCTATACTCTGGCATGGTGCACCTTTCGGTACTACCCCTGGTGTATTTAAACCTGCGGGTACTGGTACCCAAGCTCTTCTCACAGGAGCGCTATGGGCTCTACCTTTTGGCTTGCGCTATGAATGTGCTGCTGGCATTTGGCATCCATACCATCAGCTTCCAATACTTAGTTCCGCAGCTAGCCCACTGGTCCTATTACATGGTGGATTTTATTCCTCAGGTATCGCTCCTATTCTTATTCGCCATCTATCTAGGAATCAGCACGCTACTCAGCCTTTCTAAAAGCTGGTGGATCAAACAGCAACTGGAAAAAGAAAACCTGCAGCTTTCCTTCAAAGCTTTACAATCTCAAATCAACCCTCATTTCCTATTCAATAGCTTGCATAGCCTGTATGCTCTGGCTCTCAAAAATTCTCCCCAGACACCAGATTTGCTGTTGAACTTGAGTGAAATGCTTCGGTATATGCTTTACCGCACCTCGGCACAGAAGGTCCCCTTGAGTGAGGAGGTAGAATATCTCCATCATTACGTGGCTTTCCAAAAACTCCGGACGGAGGAACATGTGGACATCCAATGGGAGGTGGAGCTAGAAAACCCAAGTATGATTGCTCCTTTGCTTTTGGTCCCTTTGGTAGAAAACGCCTTCAAACACGGAGTAGGGCCTGAAGCTTCCTTTGTGCATTTGAAACTGGTATGCCAAGAAAACCAACTGGTCTTCACGGGTAAGAACAGCCGCTGGCCTGAACTAGCGAAATCATCACCCAAGGAGAGTAGTGGCATCGGCATGGAAAACGTAAGGCAAAGGATACAACTCATGTACCCAAACCAACATCAGCTGGAAGTCAATCAAACGGAAACGGAATTTCACATCTCTTTATCCTTAACCCTTCACTAATGCTGCGCTGTTTGATTGTAGACGATGAGCCCTTGGCCCGGGGAGTGGTGAGAGATTTTCTAGCCCAGATACCTGAAGTAGAGGTGGTGGGTGAGGCAGCCAATGCCAATACGGCCTTGGAAACCTTAAAAACCACGGGAGTAGATGCAATCTTCCTAGATATTCAAATGCCTGGACTTACAGGCATTGATTTGGTGAAGGCCCTACCCTCTCCTCCTCTGGTAGTTTTTATTACCGCCTACCCAGAGCATGCTGTAGATGGGTTTTCCCTGGAAGCGGTGGATTACTTGGTTAAGCCTTTTTCCTTTAGTCGCTTTCTGGAAGCAGTGAACCGCCTGCGCAAAAGGCTGACCCCTCCCACCGCAGCCGCCCCATACATCACCTTCAAGGCGGACAAACGCCTTCATAAGATAGACTATGATGATGTGAGGTATATACAAGCCTCTGGCGACTTTATTAAGGTGTACCACACGGGTAAGACTCTAATCGTGAACGACACCCTGAAAAACCTGGAAAGCAGGCTGCCTACCCCTCCATTTTGCAGGATTCACAAATCCTATTTGGTCAATCTGGACCACTTGAAATATTGGGAAGGCAATCAGGTAGCTATTGGGGAAGAAATGATCCCTGTGGGGGCTGCACACCGGGAATCCCTAAAACAAATACTAGAAGGGCCCAATGGTTGATGGATACCCTTTATCGCAATTTCAAAATTGCTTTATTTGCAGCATATTACCAGGAAACAAACTCCAACTAGTTGAGGATTCATCCGTTAGATTTGGGGATAATTCTTTTGCACGCCACCCATGGATAAAATTCAGTTTATCAAATACAAAACCATGGAAATATTTTACACAGATATTTCCAATACCAAGCCAGAGGACTCCATTCCTATTTTCATTAAAAACCGAGAAATCATTGCAGAGAGAAACCTCAAAGAGAAGTCGGTATACTCTTTAGTGAATGCTCAGGGAGCCCGGTTCAATTCCAAGCTTATCCAAACCATTAAAGAAACCACCAAGGCTAATAATCCTTACATACAAGCCACCACAGTCACCGGCCTGAGCACCCTTACCAAAACCATTGTGAACTCAATTGTCCACTTTACCGGCCGGGATATTCGGGTGCTAGACACCGTGGATCAAGGAAAAGAGTACCTGTTTGAACATTTCCGTAGGCAGCAACTAGAAGCTGCTCAAATGGAGGTGGTGAAGTAACCCCCTCCCTCCTATTCTTTCACAAACCGTAACTGCTGGGTCTCCTGTTCTGCCTGAATGGTGATGTGGTAAAGCCCAGGAGCCCAAAGGTGAGACGGCAGTTTGATGCTTCTGACTGCCTCATAATCCTCCTGCCAAATTTGTTTCCCTTGGGCATCCGTGGCGTAGGCGGTTACTCGCTCCCAAACTCCGTTTAGGACCAACCTGGCATCCCTGGATGTGGGGTTGGGATAGATAGAAAAATCCAATGGTACAGGACTATTCGAAACTGCAGGCCGTTCCATGGAGGGTTCCACAAAGAAGTGAGCCAATATGGGATCATGGTCAGAAGAACGCCAAAAGAGGTCTGTGTTTCCCCCCAAAGCTGAAAACTTAAACCCGGCAGGGTAATCGGCATTGATATGCCATGGCTGTGCTTGCAGTAGGCCCACTGACAAGGCAGGCGAAACCATCATTTGATCCAAAGCCCCTCTTTGGTCCTGAAACACGTAGGTGTAGCTGCTATCCGGCAGAGCAGATTGCCATCCCTGAGCCCGCATATAGTCGACCGGATCTTCCTGTGAATAGCTATTATAATCTCCTAAAACAATGGCTGTAGCCACCTCAGAGTTTACCATCTCAACATCTAGCCATCGCCAAACCGCGGCCATCTGCTCTTGCCTACGCGCATTGTAGCACCCCTGCCCACCATCCTGATTCTCGCCAGAAGCATTACTACAGCTCTTGGATCGGTGATGCACATTACAAACCCATACCTCAGCCCCATTACTCAGCAACTGAAACCGTTGGGTGATTGGTACCCTCAAATGAATAGGATCAGTATCCGCCATAGGTGCTCCTACAGGAACCACCCGGTCGGTCCGGTACAAAAAGGCATTGCGAATGCTACCAGAATTCACCTGACCCGGCACGTCATATATGGCTGCATACACTAGCTCTCCTGCCGCCGTATTTACCGAGGCCAGCAAGGCCGACAAGGAGGAGGATTCGCCATCCCCATCATTTTCTACCTCCTGCAGGCCAATGATATCGGCCCCCAAGCCTAGTATAGTTTGGGTAACCTTGGCTAGCTGAACTTCATATTCTGCATTATTACCAGGCCCCCGCTCACCGAAGCCACTACCACTTCCGTCTCCATTGAAGAAGTTCTCCAAATTGTAAGTGGCCACGCTCAAATTTGCCATTTCGGGAGCCTCAGTGAGGCCAGGAACACTACCCAAATTAAAGCTAGGCTCTACGGTGGGCTCTAAAGCATACCGCCCAAAATCATAATGCAATACTCCCACTATACCCGAGACCTCGGTACCGGGGATAGCAGGATTTTCGAAGGTGCCCCATACAGGGTCCTCCCCTTCATCCAAGGACCTATCCGTTCCATCGTCTAGCACCAGCCTGGAGCTGAAATTGGCGGCTGAAAGGCTTTCCAAAGCTGCTACTTGGTCGTTGCCTGAAAACGTGTTCCCAGAAGCAGGATCATCATTCGCATCCAAAACCTGGGAAGGCGTATACTGAATGGAAGAGGCCAAAGTGATCTCCCCAAAGCGGCTCAGGCCTCTGTTCCCTATCACCTGCAAAGGCTGAACAAAGGCGATGTACATGCCCTCGTGAGCTTCAAAGTCCAAGGGAAAATTGACCTCCTGTGGAGATACTGCTAGCCCCGAGGCAAGCACCTCTGTCTGAGTAAGATTAGCCAGCTGGGTGCGGCCACTTACTTCTCTCACCGTACCGGTCAGCTGTACGTAATCACCTACTGCAGGTGCACTGGAGTTATTTGCTACAAATATCCCGTCCGAAGTGGCGGGATCATCATCCCCTACAGTATCCGAAATAAAATACCCACCTAGTTCCGCAAAAAGGGCCGTTACCACTCCTTGAGTCTGAACCCGATTTCCTACCTCCGGGCTGGCATTTGCATCACCCTGTATCTCCATAATGGAGCGGTTGATAGGTTCTTCACTACCATCAGGAGGGGTAGTAGTACAAGCTAATAACAAGCTCAAACCGAGCATGCAGATTCGGATACGCATCTTGATGAAATTTGCCGCAAAGATGGCATGATGAAACGAAAATCCCCATCTGGGATCTTCACTTTACTTGTTGAAATACCAAGGAAACTTAGTTGCTCAATGCCCTACCAAGGGCAAAATACATAACTGGTTGGTGGTGAGACTATTGCAGTGCCAGTGGTCTGACGACTTCGAGTCGTCTGACCACTAAGAACTCGCCCCCTCCATTTGTGTGACGCCCGCGGCATTATGTCTGAAAGTGTCGAAAGTGAGACGAGTTGCTTTGCCAAGCATTACAGTAAGCCAGAATCACAGATTTTGCTCGGCCCCAAAACCAAACCATTCTGGTGGGGCCATACCGATTGAACACTATAATGTCGGCCAAGAGATAAACTGAGGACAATAGATGAGGAAACGAACCCATTGGCGAATCTCACAGTTTACGGTTCATGGCAAATCCAAACTACCATTGTGATCCAGAAACTGGGGTCTGTACTCCCATGGACTTGGCTCAAGAACCTGTAGAGGTTCGAAAAACCCCTGAAAAAGAGATTATCTATGTAGGAGACCCCATGTGTTCCTGGTGTTGGGGTATCAGCAATCACCTGCAAGACCTGAAAAAGCATTTCTCAGACGTTCCCTTTTCTTTGGTAGTAGGCGGTTTGCGACCTGGCGGAGGCGATCCTTGGAATGACCAGATGAAGGACTTTCTGAAACACCACTGGCATGAGGTAAACAAGCGTAGCGGTCAGCCTTTTGGCTACGACCTGTTTGACCGGGAAGAATTCAATTACGACACAGAGCCTTCTTGTCGGGCAGTAGTAGCTGCACGTACTTGGGTGGGTGAACGAGAACTTGAGTTCTATGAGGCGGTATCGCGTCACTTCTATGTGGACAATGCGGACCCAAATGAGATGGAGTTTTATGAACCGGTCTGCGAAAAGTTTGGCATCCCCTTCCAAGCCTTCAAAACCGCCTTTGAAAGTGAAGAAGTTAAAAAAGCTACCCATCAGGAATTTCTCCTAAATCGGGAATGGGGGGTAACAGGGTACCCAACCGTAATCTACCGAACTCGTGAACAGCTATTCTTGGTGAGTCCTGGGTACTCAGAGTTTGACAAAATGAAGGAGACGATCGAGCAAATAGAGTCAGAGCCAGTAGCCTCTTAAGGGATCAGTCTATATTCCTGGAGGGAAGTACCTTTGGTAAATCCAGGTTAGATTGGTTCACCCCCATTCCTATTTTTTACCACAGAGAAAAAGGAGTATGCACAGAGGCCTCAAAGT
>JBCBHI010000269.1:3574-6360 GCA_038525885.1 Bacteroidota bacterium | reverse complement strand
ATGAGAACGGAGCCTGGTCAAAAGTGGATAGTCAGGTAGCTGGCATTTGAGAAGGTTCCCCTCAAAAAAACAGACAACCCATTCGAAGCTATCAGGAATTGGGCTTACCAAAGTACTTTTTGAGCACTTGCCGATCGAACAAGAAAAGCAATAGAAGGCTTGCCAGACCAGCAAAAACGGGCATCACCGTCGATAAGGACTGGTTGGGCAGGGTAGGTAAATCAAGGTTGGGATAGTATTGGGGCAGAACTCCGAAAACACCAATGAGAATGAGCCCCACCAAGGCAAGTGCCCCGCCTAACACCATACCGGAGGTACCCGAGAGAAAACCCAGGGTATTGGTTTGGACTAACTCCCGAAAGGAGAAGCGTTTTTTCAGCACTTGTAGCATCACCCGCGAAGAAAAATCAGGGCTTGGCGTACGCAGCCCTAACTGAGGATCTTGCTCCCAAGCTTTGGTCAACTGCACGGCTTCACCCAAGGAGGCCTCCTCAGCCAAAGCTTGCTCCACCTCCTTTATTTCCGTTGGGGAAAGCTCCCCAGCAAAATACCTTTCCAGGATGTCATCGGTCAGTTTCATAACAACGAATGGACTTCTTCTTTCATGGTTTGCTCCAAAGCTCGTGCCAGCCGGGTACGTGCCCGGTGCACCTTAACCTTTATGGTATTCGCCGGCTGCCCCATAATCTCGCTCATCTCCTCCAGGCTTAGCTCCTGAAAATAGAATAGGGTAAGTACGGTGCGGTCATCTGCAGACAGGCCTTCCAACGCGCCTTCCAAATATTGCCTCCTCTCCTCTCGCAAAAGATCCCGGCTGGCATCCTGCTTAGCCGGGCGATCCATGGGGTATTCCGAAGTATACTCTGGTCTTTTCTTCCGCAAATAGGCCAATGCCTGGTTCAGTACGATCCGGTATAGCCAAGTTCCGAATTTGCTATCCTTTTGGAAAGTGTTTAAGGCCTGAAAAGCCTTCACAAAAGCATCTTGGGCAATTTCTTCGGCCGCCATGGATTCCTTTACCACCCGAAAAGCCAAGGTATAGGCGTAGGACTGGTACCGCTGTACCAGCAAGCCATAGGCATGGGCATTGCCTTGCAATACCCGGTCAATGAGCGAAAAATCATCCAGGAGACCCGTCACATTTACTAAGATGCGGGTTTCCGTGGGTGGGTTACACCCTGCACTGAAGTTTTTTGGATGGAGGGCGGCGCTTATTCCTCGGTACCTTGGCGCTCTGACTGGTGCAGCTGATCTCTGGCTTCAGCCAGTTCCTTCTTTAGGTTTATCAGCTCTATGGTATGGTTGGCCTTGAGGTCGTCCATTTGCTTCTGGAAACTCCGCTCCTTGCGGCGCATTTCTTCTTGCGTGGCTTCAAGCTCCTCCATGTTCTGGCGCATTTCCTCCTCCTGGCTTTGGAGTTCCTCGGCGGTAGACTGGGTGGCAGCCAGTAGCTCTCGGGTTTTATCATTGATCCGCACTACCTCAAAGGTGCTGGCCATATTGTTCGCCACACGCTCCAGGAAGGTAATCTGATAGGGATGAAACTCATGGAAGGAGGCCAATTCCAGCACTCCCTTTACCTCCTCGCTGGTGCGCATGGGGATCAGAATTAGGTTACGAGGGTTAGATCCACCGAGTCCTGATTTGATCTGAATGTAATTGGCGGGAATTTTCTTGAGGTAGGAGGTCTTACCCTCTAGGAACACCTGGCCCGTAAGCCCCTGTCCTGGTCTTACTTGCTGGCGGTGATACTTCTTACGGTCATAGGCATAGCAGGCATACATATCCAGGTACCTTCCTTTGTCGCCTTCCTCCAATAGGAAAATAGCACCCTGGTTGCCTTTGAGGTAATCAACCAAAAACTGTAAAACCTCATCGCAGAGCGCTTCCAAGCCTTCTTCCTGCCTACGCAATATCTCTGCTGCCTCATTGAGGCCTTTGTTGATATACCGCTCCTCTTCTTCCCGAATGCGCGCCTCTTCCAGGTTTTTGCGCATTTTTTCCAAGGCCTCACCCAAGTTATCATCCTCTTCTATCTGCTCCCGGCTTTCCAGGTTTCCATCGGCCATTTGCTCAGCAAATCTTTGGTTCTCTTCCAGAATATCAATTTGCCGTAGCTGGGCCACATCCAGTTCCAAAGTTTCGTACGTGTCCCGCTGCAGATTATCGCTCATCCAGATCGAAATAATGATAGAAAGGGATAGCGCAAAGTAGGTGTAGGAAAGTTTGGTAGCCGTGAGGCCCATGGGTTCCAATACATAGTCCAACACAAAGTCGCCCAATACCCATTCTGGAGTAAGGGACGTAATGGCCATAGCCGCGATGAACAGGGTAGCAATAATGGCTGCAGCGATTAGCGGTACCCGAGAGCGGTATAATAGGAGGAGCGGGAGAAATGCAAAATAGAGCAGCCGGGTTTCTACCAAGCCATGGGTAAAGGCCATATACCAAGCTACGTAGGTAACGAAAAAAAGACCTGATAGGCCCAGGGACCAAGTACGATTAGGGATCTTTTGGGCTACGAACATCAAGATGAGCCACAAGGCCATCGGGATGACTGCCCACTCGCGAAAGCCATTTATAAACCCAATAACTACTCCTATTAGGGTAGCCAAGATTGAAAACAACTGAAATTGACGGTCTACTTTGCGGTAGATGGGCTCCATCAAACTATCATCCTTACGCCGATCAGCAGACTCATATTGAGGCATGGCAGGTTAATTTTGTACTTATCAAAGGAGAATGCAGTTCTTCTTACTTAGGGATAAATTTCACAAATGCTCACG
>JBCBHI010000269.1:0-3564 GCA_038525885.1 Bacteroidota bacterium | reverse complement strand
AAAGAGCCCTTTTGGGCTCTCTCTGATTTTTTGTCAGAACATAAAATACAATCTAACTGAGCCACCTAAAAGGAGCCAGCAGCAGGGTTTGTATTTTTTTTAGTCCGTAAGCTGCAATTTCACCAAATTGGTATAGGTCCCTTTATCGCGTAGCAAAAGCTCCTCATGCGTGCCTGACTCAATGATTTGCCCCTGATCCAAAACATAGATTTTGTCGGCTTTGCGAATGGTACCTAGCCTATGGGCAATCATAATGGTGGTTCGGTTGTGCATAAGCTCTTCTAAGGCTTCCTGCACCAGTGCCTCCGATTCTGCATCCAAGGAACTGGTGGCTTCATCTAGAATAAGGATGGCAGGATCCTTCAAAATGGCCCGGGCAATGGCAATGCGCTGCCGTTGGCCCCCACTTAGTTTTACCCCACGCTCGCCTACTATCGTATCCAGGCCTTCTGGGAAGGACTCGATAAACTGCCAGGCATTGGCCCGTTTGGCCGCCGAAATGATTTCTTCTTCGCTAGCGGATGGCTTACCGTAGGATATATTTTCCCGGATGCTCCCACCAAACAGTAGCACCTCCTGAGGCACAATGCCTATTTGCTCGCGGTAGCGGCGCAAATCATATTCCGTAACCGCCTGCCCATCTACCTTAATTTGTCCGCCATTGAGGGGATAGAAGCGCATAAGTAACTGAACAATGGTAGACTTACCGGCACCTGAGTGGCCTACCAAAGCGGCTTTTTCGCCCGGAGCTATTTCAAGTGAAATCCCCTTGAGCACCTCCATGTCTTCGCGTGTAGGATAGGAGAATTGTACGTCCTGGTACTGAATATTGCCCTTGAAAACCAGTGGGCTTACCGTAGGCTCATCTACGGTAGGTTCTCCTTCCTCCTCCAAAATATCCAACACGCGCTCGCTGGAGCCAATGGCCCGCTGCAGCTGGGCATACAGGCTGGAAAAGCCCGCCATGGAGCCTCCGATGAATCCTGTGTACAGGACGAAGGCTATCAGACCACCAGAAGTCATATCGCCTTGTTGTACCAGATTGGCCCCGTACCAAATAACCGCCACGATACCGCCAAAAAGGAGCAGGAAGCTTAACGAAATGAAGGCACCCCTGTACCAAGCGGACTGCAAGGCTACTTTTACCTGTTCGGCCATGGACTTACCATACCGCACCTTTTCAAAAAGCTCCCCGGTAAAGGATTTCACCGCTTCTATAGTTTGCAAGGCTTCCTCTACAATCACGTTAGTCTCGGCCAACCGGTCTTGGGTTTCCTTGGACTTGTTGCGAATGATACGCCCAAATACAATGGCTACAATCACTACCAAAGGGAAGGTAGCCAGCATGAATACGGTAAGCTGGGGGCTCAGTACCAGCAGGGCCACTAGGCCCACTATCAGGACCAGCAACTGCCGGATGAGTTCTACCAAGTTCACCGAAAAGAGATCATACAGGGTACCGGCATCGGCGGTAATTCGGCTGATCAGCTCCCCGGTCCTTCGCTTATCGAAGAAAGTGAAATTGAGCGAAATCAGTTTGGAGAATACATCCTTGCGCAAGTCTGCCATGGCGGGCTCACTCACCCGTGCCAGGAACATAACTCGGGCAAAAGCAAAAATACCTTGCACTACAAACACGGTGATCATGACCACCCCGATCTCAAAAATACTACTGAGGGGAAACTCTGGGTCCAGCTTGCCATCTGCGGCGTCCAGCATCTTACCCGAGAGATATGGAAAAACCATGAACAGGGTATTACTTACCCCCATGGCAATCAGCCCTAATACAAAGTATCCCCGGTAGGGCTTTACGTAGGAGAAAACTTGCCGAAGCTTAGCCCGGCTTTCTTTATTCAACTTCCGCCGTTCTTCCTTTTCAAGTGGTGCACGGCCTCTCCCTCGGCCCCGTCCACGATTATTATTATCTGCCATAAATTAATCTACTCTACCCAAGCTTGATGGGTAAATGTCCGAGGGGTAACAATACGAAAAAGGGTCAGGTTCGTTATCACCTGACCCAAAAAGAAATTATTGTGCTTGGGAGCCGTGCCTTATTACCTGTTCGTAGAAGGCAATACCGCGCTGATAGTCCTTCAGGCTCAACCGCTCGTTGGTCCCGTGTATCCGAGCCAGGTCTTCGGACGTAGCATGGAAGGGCAAGAAACGATATAGGTCACTACTCACACCCTGGTACTGCCGCACATCCGTGTAGCCTACGGAAAGGTTGGGGGCTACCAGGGTAGAATCAAACACTTCCTTGATGGCCCGGTCGATGGTAGAAAAGCCAAAGGACTCCGTGCTTGACACCACGGATGCCTCATACACCACCGTACCCGGTATGGGTTCTATAGTCACACGTTCATCATCAACTACCTCTCGCAAATGGGCAAGAATTTCCTCAGAGGAGTTGCCGGGTAGCAATCGGAAGTTGACCAAGGCGGTGGCTTTGGTAGGCAATATGTTGTCTTTGATGCCCGCCTTGAGCACGGTAGGAGAAGTAGTAGTCCTCACCGTGGCATTACCAGAGGGGCTGGTACCTGCCAATATACCTGGGACAATGGGGGCCAGAATATCCTGATTTACAAAAACTAAGTTGTAGGGGAAAGCCATTTCTGCCCCCAAATATTCGAACATCATTTTGGTAGGCTCGGCCATCATAGTGGAGGGCTGGTTGTCCCGTATGCTGACTACGGCCCTCGAAAGGATTTCGGTGGAGGTTTCCTTGGGAGGCATAGAGGAGTGGCCACCTTCTTCTAGCAGCACCTCCATACGAACCGTCATATAGCCCTTCTCCGCAATGGAAACCACCGCTACGTAATCATCAATTCCCGGCACTAGGCCATCGGTAACTACCCCTCCCTCGTCAAGGACAAACTCCGCTTCTACTCCTCGTTGTTTCAGAGCTTTGGCTAAAGCTTGTGCGCCATACCCACCTATTTCCTCGTCATGGCCGAAAGCAAAATAGATTGTTCTTCCCGGTTGAAAACCCTGCGCCAGTAGTCGCTCTGTAGCTTCCAATACCGAAACCACCGATATTTTATCATCCAAGGTGCCCCTTCCCCATATATAGCCATCTCTCACCACGCCAGAAAAAGGGTCTTCTTCCCATTGTTCCGGGGTGGCTATGGGCACTACATCCATATGGCCTATCAACACAATCGGTTTAGCCGCAGCATGGGTACCCTCCCAGGTATACAGCAGGCTAAGGTCCGCTATCGTTTCGCGAGTAAGGAAAGAATCTACCAGCGGATAGTTGCTAGCCAGGGTATCGTGAAACTGGTAAAAGCTCGCCGTATCCGTAGGGATGGTATACCCATGTGATAGGGTAGGAATCTGAATGGCTTCCTGAAAATTCTCAATGGACTGCTGGTCTAAGGGTGGCAGGTCTATCAAGGCATATTCAGACTGTTGGGAGCTGGCCAAAAAGGCACGCCCAAACAAGACTGCAATGAAAGCCAATAACAAAACGAGGATACCAAGTAGAATCTTTTTCATGGTGCTGCATCACTTAGATCGCAAAAAATACAACATGCAATCGGGCTGAAGACCGCATCTACTAAAAAT
>JBCBHI010000268.1:0-6363 GCA_038525885.1 Bacteroidota bacterium | reverse complement strand
CTCACTCACCGTGAGCACAAAATTACCCTCGCCTAGCCCCTGGTGTCCTTGGGTATACTCCCTCACAAGCCCATGATCAGCAAACTATTGCAGGGCTGCACCCAGCCCGTCGAGCCCATCGGCCACGGCAGAGTTATGCTGTAGGTATTGGGTGGGGTTTACATACTCGGTGAGTTTATCCGTTTTCCCACCCTGTAGCACGTCTTTGACAAACCCCTCTACCAGAGCTTTATTCTGAGCAGTTTTGTCCAGATCAGTTATTTGGGTAGGGCCGTCCAGTTGGGTGCGGCCACTGGGGTTGGGGGGCGTGATTTCCGCCAGGTTGTCCCAATGCTCCACAATGAGCCCGTTTACGAACCGGAAGATGTCGAAGCCTACTTTGGGCCCGAAGAAATCGTATTCGGTATGTAGAAATACGAAGGGCCCATCTTCTACCGCGCGGATGACTTTAGCCTTGAAGCCGCCTTCCGGTTTCATTTCCATGATGGCACCAAACCCTGCCAATCCATCGCCTACGGATAAGTTGTGTTGGATGTACTGATTAGGGTTGATGTAGCTCACAGGCGTGGGGTCGCCGTTTTCCAGGCTCTCTATCAAGGCAATGGCCTTCTCCTTGTTTTATAACTCCATGGTGGGTTCATTTTCAGGGTTATCCGTAGGTTTCTCTCCGGGTGCGCAAGCCAGCAGGGCCAGCACCAAGGTGTACATATAGGTTGTTTGTAGCATGGGTATTCTCGTTTTTGTTTGAACAATACAAAGGTGGAGCAACCCACTGCCGGAGATAAGGTAGGAAAGGGTCTATGGACTGTAGAAATCGGAAACTTACCAGGAAAAGGAAGCGTATCGCTCCCGAAACTCCTGTGGAGTCAGTTGGGTATACCGCTTGAAAAACTTGAACAGGTTGGTAGGCTCCTCAAAACCAGTTTGGTAAGCAATCTCCTTTACGGATAAGGAGGAATTGATAAGTAAGCGTTTGATTTGAAGCGTGGCCGTTTCGTCGATGAAGGCCTTAGGGGATTTCCCCAGAATCCGGTGCGTAATGTTGCTCAGCGTTTTGGGCGTTACGCCCATCTGCTCTGCATAGTCCTTCACGGACCGGGTTTGGGTACACTGAGTCTCCACCAACCTTTGCAATTGCAAAAACGAGGGTAGGTAGGTGGAGTCTTGCGGTTGGGGTGTGTCTGCCTTGCGGATGCGGAGCAGCCTGCTAACCAATACCTGCAGCAGGTTGCGAATGATGCCCGAGGTGTGTGCGTCTAGAGGTTGGGCAAATTCCTGTTCAATATCATGGACTAGCGCCCCAATCTTATCCGATTGATCCGGGGTAAGTTGCGTGCTCTGGGGATACAAGAGCTCATTGAAAAGCTCTGAAATAAGATGTGCACCGGTAGGTTCCAGATAGCTGACCAGAAACTCCTCTGTAAACAACAGCAGGTAGCCCCGCGCCGCTATCTCTTTGAAGCAGTGAATCTGATCTTTACGGACGGTAACCACGCAACCCGGGCCATAGGGGTGGTCCTCAAAGTCGGTGGTGTGGATGCCAGTACCAGATTGGATAAACAGCAAATTGTAGAACCCTACCCGGTGTAGTACTTCAATAGGAGGATCAAGATCTGTTCGGCCCTTCAGCTGTTCCAGCGGGAAAATGTCAAATTCGATACCGGGGTGTTTGGTCCGGTCAAATTTGACTTGCTGAATGCTATCCGGTTGCATAGGGCTTGGCTCCTGAAGTTTTACCCTGCTAATCTCAGAAAATTGGCAGAGGAATAGAATACTTCCTCTGCCTTCTCCTGTATCATTGATAAAACCAAATCCATATCGACTCCACAGGAAGATCAAGTTGTGCAGGTAGTTAGATGAGCATTCCTCCTGAAGCCCTCAGCAATTGAAGTTTTTATGAAAACCTCTGTTTTCTCTGAGCCTACTCCGTGATCTTTGTGTTCCCAGCTTATGACTTTCCTGCATAAACATGACCCAAATTCCTAGCTCATACTATTCCCAGTTGGGCAACTGATGTTTAGCGAACAAGGCTTCGAATTGGTCCATGTCCTCCAAAATAGTGCGGTAGACCCATCGATAATGCCGTTGGGTCATCGCCTGAAGATACTCGAGGGCTTGGTCCCGACCTAACACAGATTCCAGGGCTTTGAACTCCAAGAAGCACACGCCTAAGTGCAGAAAAGTACTTTGCTCCGTACCTGCCCCTTCAGGGAATTCGGATGGTACTTTGGGATACCGAATGGCCATTACTTCGCCTACCGGATTGAGTTGATCGCCCAAATACAGAGAGTACCAGTGCATTTGCTCATGCAGAAAAGTACCCAGCAGCATCAGGTCGGTGGTGTCGGCCACATTGAGCGTGAGCACGGGGTGACTGTGCGGAATGGCCGCCCGCTGCACTTTCACCTTTTTGGTGAAAACATAGGGTTCTAGGTCATACTGCGCCACCAGTTTTTGAAGCCGCTCTATGACCGCTTTTTCTTCTGGCAGCTCTCCGTGCGTACTCCATTCATAAGGTGCGTCAGCCTCGGGTTTAATTACCTCTTCTAGGGGACCGAAGTCCATTTCAGAGAGCGAGAACGGAGCTGGTTCCAGTCCTTCTTTCCGCAGGATGCCTTTTAGCTTTCCTTCTGCTATACGTGCGCTGGCCATGGCCGGGCCGGACCGGAAGTTGACACTAAACCACACCGAATCCCCCGCTTGTTCCAGGTCTTTTACCTCCAGCGGTACCGGAATCAGATCGGGCATGAGCCACAGCCCCGTCTTTTTAGACCAGTCAAACTGGGCCGTGGTGGGTTGATCTCCTTGGTTCTGCAACAAGGTGTTCCCTTCCCACACGGAGAGGTCCTCCTGGAATTGTGCTCGGGCACAACTAAACAGACTCAATCCATAGGCCACCACCAGGGCAGCATTGACATACTTTTTCATGCCGTTCATTCTATAAGTTCAAAGAGTTGATGATGGTGCTGGTATTGGAGTACCACGCCCGATGCCCTCAGCTGGGTTAGGTAGGGTTCCCAGAATTGCCAAAAATCCCCTTCCATGAAGGCGGTAAATTGAGACTGTGACTCCCAAGCCATGAGGATGTGCAAGCAACTGCGGTCCTGACTGCCCAATACCCGGATGTCCTGCAAACCTGGATAGGCCCAAGCCGCCCTGGGGAAGGCCTCTAACCAAGACTGTAACTCGGTCGAGTACCGGTCTGGATCCACTTGAAGCCGCTGAAAGCTCGTGTAACTAAGGGCACCGCCCACCGGAAGGCTGCGGTGCACCGCAAAGGGTAGTACTTCCATACCACGCTGACTAATTTGTGTGTGGAAGCAAACCTAGGGGAAGGCCCTGTGGCGGCCTACTTACTGGCGGTGAGAGGGGTTCGACTTTTCAAAAAGCGTACCTATTTGGCCAGAAAAGGGCTTTTTGAGATGGTCAGGGTTTAGGATTTATCTCCAGTGATCTCCTTCAAATAGGCAGAGGGTGTGGTGCCTTTCCACTTTTTGAAGGCCGTGTTGAACGACGATTTGCTCTTAAATCCGGCCTCTTCTGCCAAGCCCATTATGCTCAGATGGCTAAAGGCAGGGTCTTGTGCAAACAGGCAAAAGGTGGCTACGCGGTGTTGGTTCACCCAATCAAAAAAAGAGTGGCCTAGTTCGCGGTTGAGCAGGGCTGTAAGCTGATGAGGAGGTATGCCCAAGTGCTGGGCCACTTCGGCTAGTTTCAAATCGGGCTGGCGGTGAATTTGGTTTTCCCGGGCCAGCTTCTCTAGTTCTTCTATCCAATCGGAAGCGGCACGCTGGCTCTTAGCAGGGCCGGTATACCGCTTCTGGAAGTCAGGAGTCAACCGACGGTGGTCACGGAAGGCCTGAAAAGCAATCACGTAGATGAAAACCGAGTAGATGAGCGTGTTGATGTAGTTGGTGATCACCGAATAGTACTGGGTGATGAGCCCGTGGATGAGCGAACCAACGGTAAACGCGGCTGCGCCGATAAGTAGTACCGTAAGGCCCTGCAACCAAGTGCGTCGGCTGCTGTGCGAGATACGAAAGTCAGCCTCGGCTGCCTGGCTACCGGACCGAAATACCTGGCGGGCGGCCCACAAATAGGCCAATAGATGGACACCATATATGGTAAACCTAAGGGCTACCAGGGGTGTCATGGGTAGGCCGTTCATGAGAAACGCCGCTACTAGCTCCATAGCGGCGTCCGTGGTGGTGGCCGATCGCTGTTGGCTGATCAGGAACCAGCCCAGCAGGTATCCACTCAAGTGCCCCAAGTGATACCACCGGAGCCGGAAAGTAGGCCGGATCACGGCCAAGGTATACAAGTAGAAGAGTGGCCCTACCAGCAACGTGGTACCGCGGGTAAACCCCGCAAGCAAGGGGTACTCCATATACAAGCGGGAGGCATACCAGAAGTTGCCCAGATTCATAAGCAACAACAGCCCAAGCAGACCTATCAATAGGCCTCTGGCGGTGCGGTTGGCTCTAGGCTGACTGAGCAGGAATACGATCAGGAACAGACACTGGGAGGCAGAGGCAATGAGTAGGACCGACCAGAGATTGAGCGACATCAGGGCAAAAGGGACGGATGGGAATCTGGCTCAAAAGGTACAATCCTTTTGCTTGATGTTCATCCCATCCCCCTAGGCTTTTCGACTGATAGGATAGAGGAGCTTGGCCCGGAACTCCCAACTGCCGTAGGCCTGGCCTACTCTGGTCTATCATTGATACTTATCCCCGAGCTCGTACGGAATCTCGCTGGCGGAAAACTGCATCAGCAATAGATATTGGTAGTGATCCGTAGCGACGCAGTTGGGATCTACGGGCCAGGTTTTTTCGCCACGAGAATAGCGCGCCAGGTAGGGCTTGTCCCGGAAGGGGGAGCGGTCCTGAGTCAGGTCTAGCCACAAGTAGGGCATTCTTCCAGCACGCCGGGTGATGGTTTCTATCCCCATAGGCCGCTCCCAGAGGCTGTGGCCGTCCCAAGTGCTAGAGGGTTTGTAGCCGGTGCAGGCCGCTGCTTCAAACACCACGCCTCTTTCCCGGATTTCCTCTCCGTTCTTCTTAAAAACGCGCTCCTTCAGGGCTTTGGAGTGAGCCAGTAAGCCTACAATGCTAGCGAGTTTCAGTTCAGGATGTGCCTGCTTGATGCGGGCTGCCAGGTAGTCGTAGCCGCCCACCGGGGCCTGGTGGATGTGCGAGTAGCCAAAGTTGGCGTACACCTTCTCCCCAGCCTCAATTAGCGGTAGCGCCTGCTGGTCAAACTGCCGGAAAAGGTGGAGTTCGCGCTCCATGTCCAGGTCCGCCATCAACACCTTACGGGCCTCCTCGTGGTTAGCTCCAAATACCTTGGCTACCTCCTCCACATGCTGGCTGGCATAGGCAAAGAATCGCTTTGCGAAATGGTACCGCGAGTCCAGTGCATACACAAAATCAAGCGTGGTCTGTCCCGTAGCCACCGCTAGCTCATATACGGGTTTGCCTGACCAAATACTGAGGTCTTCGAACTGATAATTGCGGTAGTTCCTCAGGGAGTCCACCCATGGGTTGCCCGTAGGGGAGGCCGGAGCCAAATAGGCCAAATGGCTAAGGGCCAGCCTGCGATCATAGGAGGGCGCGTCCGTACCCAACACTATAATCTTCTTGCTGTCCGGTAGCTGCTGTTGCAGGGCAGCAATTTTCCGCCATTTCTCCTGCCACTGTATACTGGCATCCTGGGGCACCTTGTTAGCATAGTGGTAGGTGATTAGCTCTAGCAGCTTCTCGTCTGCTGTGGCCAGGTACCGGTTGAGGAAGTAGGCCATTGAGTAGTCCACCTCCGGGATATAATATCGGGTGCCCTGGGCTACCAAATATTCCAGGAGTACATAATCCGCCACCTGTGGTGAGGCAGAACCGTGAATAAACCCGAAAAACACGGCTTGATAGCCAAACAAGGACGGATCAGTAAATCCGCTAGCGAAGGCCTCTTCCTCATAGGGCTGTGCATGCTGGTTTACATAGCTTTTTAGGGAAAGAGCCTGGGCCGTGGCTTGTGCATTGAACAGGAGAGAAACCAACAGGCTTAATAGTAGAATGGGAGTGCGTAACATCTGTGTTTGCCAATTTGATGATGGTCAAACCAAGCACGCTTGCCTTCCGGCTACAAAAATTATCGGCCAACGACTCATTTCCTGGTACCTTCAGCGCTAGGGCGTACCTAAGCGGAATGTCAGACAGAAAGGGTGGTTCATCAGGCCCACCGTGTCGGTCGTCGGTAAAACTTTCTCCTCTCCGGCAATTGTTTCATCTTCAGGCCATGACAATCGTGGAAAAACTGCTTTCGCGTCGTTGGTTACTCAACGCTCTGTTTTGGCTAGGGTACTCC
>JBCBHI010000267.1:0-6383 GCA_038525885.1 Bacteroidota bacterium | reverse complement strand
GCTCATAGGTCTATGCGAACGCTGAAAATAGGAGGTGCCCCCCTCAACCAAACCCCACTAGACTGGGAAAATAACCTGGGAAATATTCTGGAAGCCATCCGGCGAGCCAAAGGTGAAGGCGTGCAATTGATCTGCCTGCCCGAGCTAGCCATAACCGGGTACGGATGCGAGGATGTTTTTCTAAGTGAGTGGTTACCCACCAAGGCTCTGGAAGAATACCTTCCTCAGGTAATCGAAGCCTCCGAGGGCATTGCCGTAGCGGTAGGCTTGCCCTTGCGTTTCGAAGGTGCCCTCTACAACACCCAGTGTTTCATCCATGACCGGAAGATCCTTGGCTTTTCGGCCAAGCAGTTCCTAGCCAACGAGGGGGTACACTATGAGCCGCGCTGGTTTACTCCCTGGCGTGCCGACCACATGGCCCAATTTGAATACCAGGGCCATTTGTACCCTCTAGGGGACATTATTTACGAGTTCGAGGGGATAAAAATCGCTTTCGAGATTTGTGAGGACGCCTGGAAACCAGATGACGTACGGCCCGCTTGCCGATATCTGCCCAAGGGCATTGACCTCATCATGAATAGCAGCGCCAGTCACTTTGCTTTCGGCAAAGGCGGTGACCGGGAGCAACTGTTTGTGGGCAGCAGCAAAACCTTCGACTGTGCCTATTTATTCACCAACCTGCTAGGCAATGAAGCTGGCAAAATGATCTACGACGGCGAGGTGATCATCGCCCAAAAAGGCAAGTTGCTGGCACGTAACCAGCACCTCAGCTTCGACCAGATGAACCTGCTCACGGCCGAACTTAACTTTGACGACCCTAGTGCCAGTACGGGTGAGTCCATTGCCCCATTGCTTTCCAAAGAGGAGCAGTTCCCTCAGGCGGCGGGCCTAGGACTGTACGACTACATGCGGAAGACCTACAGCAAGGGGTACGTACTGTCCTTGAGTGGCGGTGCCGACAGTAGCAGCTGTGCTATTCTGGTAGCAGAGATGGTACGACGGGGAGTAGCCGAATTGGGCATAGAAGGCTTCCTGGAGAAGACCGTTTTCGCTACCCGAGCGCAAGAGCTCAGTGGAATGAGCCAGGCAGAGGCCCTCAAAACCATTACCCAGTGGATGCTAACTACCGCCTACCAAGGTACCGTAAACAGCAGCCAAGACACGCTGGATAGCGCCCAGCACCTAGCGGATAGCATTGGGGCTACCTTCTACAACTGGCGGGTAGACGAACCGATTGATGCTTACCGTGAGAAGATAGAGACCGCCCTGGGCCGGGAACTCACCTGGGAGCAAGACGACATCGCCCTGCAAAACATCCAAGCAAGGGGCCGCGCCCCCATCATCTGGATGCTGACCAACCTGAGCGGTGGGCTGCTGCTAACCACCAGCAACCGTAGCGAAGGTGACGTGGGCTATGCCACCATGGATGGCGATACCAGCGGCAGCCTGGCCCCTATTGCGGGCGTGGACAAGCAGTTCATCCTGGACTGGCTGCAATGGGCTGAAAAGGACCTGGGATATACCGGCCTGGCCAAGGTAAATAGCCTGCAACCCAGCGCAGAATTGCGCCCGCAAGAGCGGGTACAACGTGACGAGGACGACCTGATGCCCTATACTATCATAGCTGCGATAGAACAGGAAGCAGTAGGCCAGCGCAAGTCTCCCTTGCAGGTATATGAGTCGCTAGTTGTACAAAACCTGGAACCTGCCGAGTTGCTAAAAGCCCACATTGTCAAGTTTTTCAGGTTATGGAGTCGCAACCAATGGAAACGCGAACGGCTGGCTCCCTCCTTCCATCTAGATGGGTTTAGTGTAGATCCGCGGTCATGGTACCGGTTCCCTATTCTATCCGGTGGATTTGGTCGTGAACTACACGAATTGGAAAATAAATGATCAACTGCTCCTGCTTATTGAGTCTTTGGCCCTACTTTTGTAATTGGTTGAAATAAACCAGAACAAGCTTTGTACCCGACCAAAACTATGCACTGTCCTCAAAATCAATGGGCGAATTGGCTTCGTACGGCCATTTGTTTATTGATTATATCCAGCATTCCTTTTTTTGCATTTTCTCAATCTGAAGAACCCAGCCCCTCTCTTGATTCTAAAGTGACCATCAACCGCATCTATTTGATGGGGAACAAAATCACTAAGGAGCGCATCATCTACCGCGAATTTAGTTTCGAAGAAGGACAAGAGTGGGCTCCCGATGACCTGGTGGTAGCCCTGGAACTGGACAAGAGAAAACTCATGAACTTGAGGCTTTTCAATTCCGCTTCCCTGGAAATGGTACCGGTGAATGAGGAAACCGTAGATGTGGTGGTACGGCTGGATGAACGCTGGTACGTATGGCCTACGGTCACGTTTGATTTGGGTGACCGAAGCTTCAACGAATGGTGGTACAACCAAGGCAGGGACCTCTCCCGGATAGAGTACGGAGGTGGAGTAGATTGGTACAATGTGCGAGGAGCCAATGAGCTGCTTTCACTGAAGGCCCAGCTAGGATTCACCGAGAAATTACGGATGGCCTATCGGTTTCCCTACATTGACAAAGAACAGGTGACTGGGCTATGGCTGGAAGCAAGCTACACCACGAGTGATGCGGTGAACTTCAATACGGACAGCAATCGTCAGGTGTTCTTCTCCAACGGAGCCATCAATTACCAGGACCTGTATTTCTCTACCACCATCACGCGCCGGCCAGACTTCTACAATACGCATTTCTTCAAAGTCACCTACAACCGCCGAACCATTAGCCAAGAGGTGGCAGACTCCAATGCCAATTACTTTCTGAATGGGGATACCCTACAGCAGTATTTTCGGTTGCAGTATCAGCTATCGCACGACAAACGCGATTTTGTGAGTTATCCCCTGGAAGGACAACTCGCCGTAATTGGCATTCGGCAACAAGGGCTGGGCATCGTAAGCAACTTTAACCGTACCTCTATTTACGGTGAGTACACCAAGTACTGGAGTCTTGGGAAGAACAAGCGTTTTTTCATTGCCAACCGCACTAGCGGGCGCACCAGTTTTCCTGAAGTACAGCCCTATAACCTGATGCAAACCCTGGGGTATTTGAAGGACTATGTACGCGGGTATGAAACCACGGTAGTAGAAGGGCACCACTTCCTACTAAACAAGACCAACTTCAAATACCGCATACTACGCCAGATGATAAATCTGGGTGATTGGATGCCTCTCAAGCAGTTTCGGAAGATCCCTATTGATGTGTATGCCAAAACCTATTTTGATCAGGCGTATGTATGGCATGCAAACCCTAGAGAAAGCAATAAGGCTCTGACTAACCGATACCTGTACGGCACTGGATTTGGGCTTGACTTTGTGACCTCGTACGACGCCGTATTCCGCCTGGAGTATTCCCGGAACCACCTCAACGAGTGGGGACTCTTTGCAGGATTTCGAGCAGATTTTTAATTCCTATTGTTTGGCCTCAGCCGCTGCCTCCTGGGCTTCCCATTTCTCTAAGTCCACTTCATAGGGCACACCCAGAAAGTTGAATTTGAACCAGGGAGCTATCCGCTTTCCTTCTTCATAGGTACCGATATAGGAAAGACTCCCTTTACGCTTGTAAAACCTCCATTCGCCCGTCTCTAGGCCTTGGATATACTGGCCTGACTGCTGGAGCCAGCCCTTGTCCGAATAGCGCCGGAAAATCCCATCAGGCACCCCTTGCTCATACCTCAGCTGCTGCTTTAGTTGCCCATTCGGGTGGTAAAACCTCCATTCGCCTTGGTACAGGCCGTTTAGATACACTCCTACTTTTTCTAGTTGTCCATCGGGGAAGTAGTAGTACGCAGAGTCCTGCAGCAGGTCACCCTCCCAAAATTCACGTCCGGTAAGGGTACCTGAAAAGTCATAGTAAAGCGAAAAACCATCTCTACCTCCCTGGTCATATTCTATCCGGGCACTGACGGCTCCATCCTGATAGTAGTATATCCAGAGTCCTTCTTTTTCTCCGTTCACTTGTTCCCCCTGGGCTTTGGGCGTACCATCAGGGTATTTTTCTTGTACCGTTTGGGCCCAACTATTTTCCATCAAAAGCGTGGAAAAAAGTAAGACAAGGAAGTATTTAGCAAAGCACATATTTCTATAACCCGCAAAAAGAATATTGTTCATGTCACGCCTGTATGTTCTTCCTGGCTTGGCCGCTGACGCCCGCACCTTCGGCCAATTTTCAGTTCCTGGAATGGAAGTCGTTCCGCTAGCATGGGTACGCCCAAAATGGAGAGACGACTTCCCCTCCTATGCTAGTAAGTTAAGAGAACAAATAGAAGAAGACGAACCCTTTTCATTATTGGGAGTCTCCTTGGGAGGTATGATTGTCACCGAATTGGCAAAAATTACCCAGCCCCAACACACCTTTCTGATTGGCACAGCCAAAACCTGGAAAGAGGTACCTCACTTCTACCGCTACATTCGGTGGACCCCCTTTGTGATCCCCTACCCCATTTGGCAGTACTTCTTTATGCGGTCGCGCAAAGCAGAACCAGCCATAGACCCGGCATTCTTGGCCAGTTTAGTGGAAATGATCAAGGAGTCAGACGGATACCTGTTCCGCTGGGCAACTACTTCGGTACTGCGCTGGCGGAATGAAACCGTTTTACCCAACCTTAGCCAGATGCACGGTGAGCTTGACCCCATTTTCCCCAAAAGGTTTGTACAACCTCATGTCTGGATCCCCAACGGATCTCACTACCTAATCAATTCGCATGGGACACAGATTGCAGACTGGATCCAAGCTACGCTGAACCCTACAGCTCCTCAATCTAACGGAGGAATCCCTTCCCTGATGGGGTAGCATAGGGCTCAATAGCCACCAGTTCGTCAAGGAGAAACAGGTTGTGCGTAGGCCATTCATATATGGACGCGATGGACTTGCTCATTTGCCCGTGCAGGGTGCGGTTGAAACGGTAACCATTCCAGTGGCTACGATTAATCAGGCAAACATAGGTGGTATGCTCATCTAGGCGATAGACCAAAGCATTGGTTCCGGAGAGAGACCCAGTTCTCCACCAGCGCTGTCCTCGTGCTCCCTTCCAGCCTAAAGCATACCTACTTTTGCCTTGGCGGGTCATCTCCTGCACTCCTTCCAAAGAAAGGAGGTCTGGCATACCCGGCAGGCCATCGATGGCTACCACAAGCCTGGCCAGATCTTCGGCAGAGGCTATCCAACCTCCGGCCCCGCCCAGCAACTCAATGTCGGTACCGCCATAGGGCCTCGGCATTAGAGTATCCGTACCCGTAACCGACCTACGCCAAGGCGCACCTTCATGGTCAAAGTACTTCACCTCATCCTCATGCCGCTCTTCGGGCAGGGTTTTCCCTAAACGCATACCCCGAATGCCTGCTGGTTTCAGAATATTTTCCGTTACGTATTCTTCATAGGACATGCCCGAAGCCTGCTCTACCACTTCGTGTAGCATCATATACCCCACATTAGAGTAGCTATAGCGGGAGCCTGGCCTATAGGGTACGTGTTGGCGAATTTGCCAACGGATGAGTTGCTTCCTGGAAATCGGGAGTTCTACTTCCAGAGCTCTGGCCACTTTTTGCACATTGAAAGCCGGGTCTCCTAAAGTCCTCCAAGAGAGGCCGCTGGTATGTTCTAAGAGGTGCCTTACGGTAATTTCGTACACCCGGCGTTGCCAGGCTTCGCCATATTGATTGGGAGGCAAATAGCCACCTTCCCCAAATACTTCATGGTCCAGATCCAGCTTGCCTTCATCAGAAAGTTTCAGGATAGCGGCAGCGGTAATCAGCTTACTGACACTGGCAATTCTAAACAGATGATTGGGATCAGTGGGTTGCTGCTGGGTATCATCCGTAAAGCCAAAGCCCTTGGCATAGACCAATTTTTCATCCCTAACGATGGCTACCGAAGCCGCAGGGATATTCCACCGGGTGAGGAAACGCTCAATTCCCTGATCCACCTGCTGCATAGACTCCATCGACGAAAGCTCGTTCGTCAAAGGTTTTCTAATCAGCACATATTGACTAGGCAGGGTGTTGGCAGAGGTGGGATTGCTGGCACTGAAGTGATACAGGCTCAGTAGCCAAAGAATGGCAAAAGGCCCAATATACCGCAGGTAGAAGGCTCGTCCACGACGTGCTCTTTGCTCCAGCACCCAGTTCTTCGCCCAGAAAACAACCCAGAAGTAAGGTCGGATACGCTTCAAGTAAGATAATCAGTTGCTATGACGTCCCAAAAGTACAATGAGCAAACTATTTTTCTAGTCATAACCTAAAAAATATTCTGGTTTGATGTTACTATTTAAAGAAAGGATTTAACAAAATAAATAAATACTGTAAAACAATGTTAAAAGATGTTTCTTCCACGACACGCAAGATTAATACGTAAATCTTGC
>JBCBHI010000266.1:0-6385 GCA_038525885.1 Bacteroidota bacterium | reverse complement strand
GGCGTAATCAAAAGTGATACCGACCAACAAGGTGCCGTAGCAACTTTCGGCCCTGGAGAAGTCATCCGCTTGGCGCAAGGAGAAAGGCACCGCCTGGTAGGCCTCGACGATTGGGCCACGGTCTCCGAAATTTGGGTCCACACTGACCCCCAGAACCCCTCGGACGAAGACGATATTGTGCGGCTCAATGATGACTTTGGGAGGTAGGGGTAGAGTCCTTTAGCTGGTCCCACAGGTGTTGCAATTCATTTTGAAGAATAGGTATCAGGGTTCTTCAAAAAGAAAACGCCCTGATGGGCAAGAACCTATCAGGGCGAGTTAATCCAATTGGTCTCAAGTTTTAATTTACTGGATTGGCTTCGGTATCCACAAGTTGAAAGGATAGCCCACTCTCGGCTTGCAGTCTTGGTA
This sequence comes from Bacteroidota bacterium, assembly GCA_038525885.1. Lineage (GTDB taxonomy): Bacteria > Bacteroidota > Bacteroidia > Cytophagales > Cyclobacteriaceae > DMST01. Next base: position 5,974 of record JBCBHI010000266.1, on the reverse strand, counting down.
ATTGTGAAGCAGCGTCTCCCACTACCACGTAGATGAACCGATCGGTTTCAAAGAGCTCTTTTGTCAAGGCCTTTATTTCTTCCAGGCTGGTATTCTTCGTGATTTGCTGTTGTTGTTCTTGATAATCAAGGGGGAACCTGTTTACCTCTATGGTTTGCAATACATTCAGTAATCCTCTGGGCGTTTCTGTGCCTATGGCATCTGACCGGATGAGGGCGTCCTTGGAATCGAGCAGCAAACTTTCAGAAATCACCTCATGATACCCTTGAAAAATTTCCCGGAATTTGTTGAATGCCTCTAGCGTAATGTTTGCCTGTACGCTAGTATACCCAAAAAAGGAGACCGGAGCTGATGTTTCGGGGCTTGCCCAGGCATAGGCACCATAAGTATACCCAAGCTGTTCTCGTAGCACGGAATTCAGTTCAGTACTTAGCGAACGTCCACCTAGCCGATTATTAGCTAATTTTAGCTTGTAGTAAGTTTCAAAGCCATCCTGGGAGTCAACAAACCTACCCATGTATAGTAATGACTGGCTGGCGCCAGGAGCGTCTATAAAATACCCTTGTGGTTCGGTAGGGATGTCGGCTACGGTATACTCAGGAATACTCACCTCCTTTGATTCCCATTCACTAGCTAGCCTGTCTAAGGCTTGAAGTACGCGTGGTTTTTCTATGTCGCCGTCAATAAGGTAGGAGGTCACGGAAGGAGAGAAATACTGGCTGTGGTAGTGCTGTAGATCCTCAAGTTCAATCCTCGTTACGGTCTCAGGTATTCCGTTATTGGGTAACCTTCTTATATGATCAGGGCCAAACAAGACTTTGCTAAGCACTTTACTTGCCATGGTAAAAGGGGCGGTTGCATTGCCCTTCATGCGGTTGAGCTCATCATTTTTTAGGCGCTGAAACTCCTCTTCATCCCACCGGGGTTCTAAGAGTATTTCCGCCACTAGAGCCATAGCTTGCTCGTACTTATTGGATAGGCAAGTGACCTCTATGTTTATATAATTCGGCCGTGGAGAGATGGAAAAATCCATCCCAATCTGTCCCATTGCATCCTCTAGTTCTTCGGGAGTCTTGTTGGCAGTGCCTCGCTTCATCAGGTTGGCAAGGAGCCCACTGGTACCCAGGGTTTCGGCCTTTTCGAGGAGAATTCCACCTTGGAGAATAAAGGAAAAACTCAAGTAGGGCAGTTCGTTATATTCTAATCCGCGCACTTGCAGCCCGTTGCTCAAGGATTCACTCCAGATCGAAGGCGTATTGCGTAAAGGAGCCGGACCGAAATCTGGTTCTACACTGCGGTCAAGGGCTGAAGGTGTTTTTTCTAAAGCCTCGTCTGTCTGTGATATTTGCTTTGGACGATACTGGCTAGTATTGTCCTCCTCTATCAGCGTAGCTGGTACTGCCCCGGTTACCGAGAGCGGTAACTGGCCTTCGGGTACCCAAGCAGCTATGACTCTAGGTTTATCTTTGATGTAGGTGGTATACATCCGCATAACATCCTCTGGAGTCACCTGATACAATTTCTCCAGATCCGTGGCCAGGTGCTTGGGGTCTCCCGCCTGATGGTTGTAAAAACTCAGCTTTAGGGCTTTTCTTATGGCAGTATTAATGCTTTGGCACTGCAGGAGTTTTGATTCGGCCATTACCCGGGAGAACACTTGTTCGTGAATACCCTCTCTTTCAAATTTTTCAAAGGCATAGTCAACCGCGGCAACCACCGAATCAAGATCTACCCCATCCTTGACGGTGATCGTAATATCAAACGTGCCGGCAAGTTCCCTCGTGTAGGAGGATATGTTTATGTTATCGGCAGCAGCAAGTCCCAACTCATTGACGATTACCTGCTGGAAAACGGTGCGTTCTCCATCGGCAAGCATACTGCTGAGCAATCCCAATTTGCTGCGGTCTTCATGCATGCTCTCCACGGTGGGGTAGGAGATGTGCACCCTGGGTAGGGTAGCCAGCTTGTCTTCATACTCTATCACAAGGGTTTTGGGAAGAGTAATCGGTTTTGGCAATAAGCTTTTTGGATTACCATGCGGAGCTATCTCACCAAAATACTTTTCTACCAGTGCTTTGGTCTCATCAAATTCCAAATTCCCAGCAATGACCAGCGTGGTATTATTAGGCCCATAGTATTCTTCGTAAAACGCTCTAAGATCACTGAGCTCGGCATTTTGAAGATCCTCCAAACTACCGATTATGGGCCAGTGATAGGGGTGGTTTTCAGGGTATAACGTAGCATCTACCGCTTCAAACATTAGTCCATAGGGGCTGTTATCAAACCTTTGCCGTCGCTCATTTTGTACTACCCCCTTTTCTTTTTCCAGGTCATTGGCGGTTATAGAATTGATGAAAAATCCCAGTCGGTCGGATTCCATCCAGAGAACCTTCTCCAGTGCATCACTAGGAACAACCTCATGGTAGGTGGTATAATCATTGGTGGTGAATCCATTGTTGGTGCCACCCCACTTATCCATGTTCGCACTGAAAACACCTTCGGGGATATTCTCTGATTTTTGGAAAAACATGTGCTCAAAAAAATGAGCAAATCCAGTCTTCCCCGGTACCTCCCTGTTGGACCCCACGTGCATAGCCATGGTTACGGCCACCAAAGGATCTGATTTGTCCTGGTGTAAGATCACCTCTAGACCATTGTCTAGGATATACTTTTCGTAGCTCAGTGCTGGAATCTTTTCTTGGTCAGAAGTAGGGGAACATCCTGTACCCCAAAAAAGAGCTAGTCCACAAATAAGGGTGCCAATAGAAAAATTAGTCATGCTAGAGAGTGTGCGTGTTAATGAAAGTTTGTTTACGTGTTTGAACCCAAAAACTATTCAAAAGCGATAACATAAACACCATAAACGGTTCGATTGGTGACCACTGCACATAAATAACCCCCTCCTTCCAAAATGCATATAGCTAACAAATGCGAATTCAGAGCTGGGCTCACACCGACTTCCTAGTCAGGTCTACCAATTGGAGCAGCGGAATTTTAATCACCGAAGGGTGTGATTGAGGAAAGAGGTTATGGAGCTTTTAGCCCCCCGGAATACTTCAGGTCTACTGCGTATTCTCTGCGATAAAAGCACAAGCATACCCTGGCTAGGCTGCAAAGGCTTAGTAGAATCGATCCCTTTCAGACTTAATGCCGCGCGCGTCACACAAACCGAGGGGGTGATCTCGTGGTGGGACGGGGACGCCCAGTTGACTCAAAGTCGTCTTACCACTGGCACTGCAATAGTCTCACCACCAACCAATTATGCATTTCGCCCTTTCAGGATCCTGACTCTCTGTACGTGGCTAGTTGAGCTTTGAAAACAGTGAGCAAGCTGCCCTCTTCAAGAGAAGGGGCGTTGACCATCTTGGAAATCACCTCCATTTCCTTGCCTCCGCTCATCAGTACGGAGGCATGTAGCAGCATACAGCCCGTCAGATAGAATTTGTCTTTCTGTTTTGCCCGGTATCGCCTGAGCAGATCTTCACGGCTCACGGTGCCAATGTCAAACATCTTTACCCAGCTGGCATAGTCTGCTATCCCTTCCTCAATCTCCATCAAGGCTTCGCCTGCCTGGCAGTCCCCTTGGGTTTGTTCAGTTAATGATACTTCGGTGCCTTCCAAGTGATCGTATCGCAGTTGGCGTGCCTCCAAAAACTCTTCAGCTAAGCGCATGGCCTCAGGTTTGTCCTGATCAAGAAGAGCTTCAACCAAGAGGGCTAGCGTCTCTTGTTCCCGGTCAATCAGCCCCTCCGCTATAGAATCTCCCAGGTAGCAATTCTGAACTTGTGCGCGGTCCGGCTGCACGTCCCACTTGGGCCAGAACCCCTTGCCCGTATACCATTTGCGCAAGGTCACTTCTATGTGAAATGCCTCATGAATTGCCAGTTGGGTTTTCACCTTTGCGGGTATTTTAAAAGGGAATTTCGGGAAATCGGTGGGCATAAAAACCGCTGCGTCGACCTCGTTTTCTTCCATCCAGGCCGAAAAGATCGGGGCATTCTGGTAAGTCCCAAACAATTTGGCGTCCCCCACTAGGGTATCTGGGTAATTGAGATAATAACTATACAAGGGAGTCAACATGCTAGGGATGTCTGCACTGCATAAGTAGGCCATCGCCTCTCCTTGTTTCCAGAGTCCCAAACAGTGTGTGCTGTCTTGGGTTAGCCCAGCATAGAGTACGAAAGCGGCATCACCCAACGGGTAGCCCTTCCAAATAGGATGGTTAGAACGGGTGGTGGTTTCCAGCAGATCCACAAATTCTTGGGTAGTAGAATCAGCCCAAAGCGAATCGCATCCACAATCTGCAAAGGTAGGTTTGCCCCCTCCTTGCTCCACCTTATGGCAGGTAGCTAGCCCTACCAGGAGGGTTATGAGTAAAAAATAGCGTAGCCAACTCATACTTACAATTTATCTAATGACCGCCTGAACCCCAAAACCGCTGATTGAAGTAGATACCAAGAAACTTGATTTAACCCGATCGCTATCGGAACTTCTTAATCAGCTTTTCTACCCGCTTTCTTTTCGATTCCTTTTCCAGGAATTCGAGTTTTGACACCAAAGTCTTTACAAAGAGGCTTTTGTTATTATCGTTAATAATAGCGGAGGCTCGCTCGGCATACATGGGGAATTGGTTGGCCGGACTCTTTTCTAATTGTTCAATTAAGAGGGGGAAAGCTCCCTCAGAAAAATCTGCTTGGGCACCTAGCTCAATGAGAATATTAACAGCATGGTCTTTAGTAATTACCGAACCCTTGTCTGCGGCCGCTAGGATGGAGGGAAGGGCAGCATAAATCTCCTTTGGCTTTATGGCGGTAATCGTATACAGCGCGGTCATGGCTCCCCATTGGAGTCGGTTGTTCTTGCTGTGTAAGCCGGCAATAAATTCATCAAGGTAATCGGCAATGAGCATAGGCTGCTGGCTGCCTATTTCATACAGGACTTTGATACAGTCATTTTGAATCGCGCGTTGGTTCGTGAGATTCTGGACCAATTCTTTAACCGCTTGGGCATCGTTGGCTAGCACAATTTCATGGGCTAGTTCCTGGTTGGGCACTTCGTCTCTTCGGTTGAGGGAGGAGGCTAGTCTATCGATAACGCTCATAGGTTTCTGCTTTTCAAGGGTTCTTGGCAAAGGGCTGGGTGTATTCCACCTTTTGCGGTGCAGGATGTGTCCTCATACCATAGATTTTTTGAAATCATTACATCCCAAATTAAACCCATATCATGAAGCTAAAAGTAATGTCAGCCATCACATTTTTATTAGTTGCTACTGCTTGCAACGAGAGTAATCTCAACAACCTATCTGTTCCTGATGGTGAATACAGCGGTGTATTTGAAAGAAATGGAACAAGGGTCAACGTCGAACTCAGTTTTGATAACGGAGTCTATTCTGGCGCTAGCGAAACCGAGAAATTTCCGGCGATATGTGATGGCGAGTATTCCGTTGCTAACCAGCAAATTCAATTTTCAAATGAATGTATATGGACAACAGAGTTTGATTGGACACTAATTCTAGATGGCAGTTGGGAGTACACCCTGGAAGGCAATTCCCTCGTCATGACCAAAGAAAACGGGGATTCTTATACGCTGACTAAACAATAGTTGAGTTTTACCTTGGTACTTTTTTCCCTTCCCATAGTATTTGGTAAAAGGAACAAGGGGCTATGTATTCAATATATACCGTAAAAAGCTTAATCATTCATTGTTGATTAGCTTTGCTTTTTATAAGGTCCGTTTTGCGGGCCAGGGTAAATTCCAGAAGTAGAGAAGGGTTGAACTGCATCAACCCTTCTCTTTTCTAGTGATTAAATTCGCATTTCAGTGCTTAGCCCCTCCCTGAATGTTGTTCATTCCGCCGGCCTTTTTTCTCCCTTTGATAGATTTCAGAATCCGATAGTTACAAGCATTTTGCTCTGCATATTCAATCCTATGTTCCATTAATAGTTGGGTTATGATGTGCCGGGTTTCCTCCTCG
>JBCBHI010000265.1:0-6390 GCA_038525885.1 Bacteroidota bacterium | reverse complement strand
ACCCTTGGTTCCCGTGGGGGAAAACCACTTTGTGGCGGTAAATAGCGAAAACCGGGCCTTGCATTTGTATTTCGAAGGATGATGCTCGTCTGGATGTCGTTATCGCCCCCATGAGAGACCCACTGCATTCCATCCCGCTCCTCGACAACGACCCCATAGCCATACCCAGTGGGCGGTCGGCCACTGTAAGGTAAGGGCGTCCACATCCTCCGGATCAGTTCCGGGCTCCCCTTGCCCAGACGGTTATTCCACATATTGGCCTCCCACCTAGCCAGATCCGGTAGGGTGCTCACCAGATGGCTATCCCCTACTACCCCACCCCGTACCATTCTGCGGCGAAATTTGCCGGGCTTCTTCTGTAGGTAGCCTTCAGGGCCTGATGCCCCGGGCACGTCGTTGAAATACGTTTGCGACATACCCAACGGCTGAAAGATGGCGCTATCGGCATATTCCCGCAGGGTGAGGCCACTGACCCTTTCCACTAAGTCCGCGAGCAAGACGTAGTTGGTGTTGGTGTAAGCAAACTCCGAATCAGGCTCAAAATTGAGTTCACTCTGTCCGGCCACCATCGCTACCAGCTTTTTGGGCTCCAGCTGTTCGTACCGTATCCCGCGCAGCCCCATGGTAAGCAGGGCCAAGACATAGCCATCACGGAGCCCACTACTGTGGTTGAGGAGATTACGGATTTTGATCTCCCTTTCTGCCTGAAACTCCGGGTAGTACTTCGTGATGGGATCTTCGATGGCAAGCTTCCCTTGCTCCTCAAGCAGGACAATGCAGGTGGCCGTAAACTGTTTGGACACCGAGGCCAGGCTCATAGCTTGATCCAACTGGTTGGGTAGCCGTTTGCCCAGATGGGCCATGCCGTATGCCCGCTGAAAGAGCACCTCATCCCCTTGCAGCACCATCACTAGCCCGCCGGGATCTTTGGGTTCCTCCCAGTTTTCAAAAAGAGAATCGGGCACGGTAAAAGGAGCCATCTGACCCAGAGCGTTTTGCCCATATACCGGTACCATGAAGTACGTAAGCAAAAGGGAAAGCCCTACATGGAGTGCCTTTGGACGAGGGTTGAGTAACAGACCTTGGTGAATCATCATGGCCCAAAAATGAGCCTGTTGGGCGTATTAGAAGGGTCAAATCAGGATTTGAGACAAATTCTTCCCTACTTTTCTGCCATGAATGCAAGCCTTGTAATGTGGTTAGGTCTGGCCCAGGGACTCATAGTAGGTGCGGTAGCTTGGACCAAACATACCCTACCTACCCGGCTGCTGGCTTGCATCCTGTTTATCCTTTGCCTTTCCACCTTTGATACCCTCCTGCTACTCCTGGTGGATACTCGCGATTTCACGGCTATCAATTGGCTATGGTATGGCTACCTGCCTTTCGATCAGATTATGATTTTAGGTCCTTTGGCCTACTTCTACGTGCAGTCCCTCTTCACCAAAGACTTTCGGCTTAATCGCCACCACAAAAGGCACTTCTGGCCCGCCATTCTGGATAGCCTGGATTTTGTGGTTAGCAAGGTTATCCTGCTCATTCAGCTGCTGTGGGGACTGGAAGAAGGCCAGCTCATGGCCTGGGATGCCCGGCTGGCCTGGTATGAAGGGCACATGATACTACTCCAGTTCTTATCCGTAGTATATTATCTGTACCGTAGCTGGCAATTCGTGCACCAGGCCAAACTAGGTGCCGATGGCAACACCCTGCGCTGGAGCCGCGTGGTACTGGGTGGCATGACCACGGTAGTTATCCTCTGGTTCCCATATCTCCTCCTGTTCCTTTCGCCATTACAAAATGAACTCCTGGCTACAGTTTTCTTTTTCCCTATCTACTACCCCATTGTGGCCTATATCTATCTGCTCACCATCTACCTGATGTCAGGCAGCTTTAGTTTCCGCCCCAATCCCTATTCCCCTCAAGAGCTACAAACAAATGCTTCGCGACTGGATAGTCTAATGGAAACGGAGAAGTTGTATACACAACCCAACCTAAAAGTGTCCGATCTGAGCCAGAGAAGTGGGATTCCTACCAAGCTGATATCTTACTTACTCAACCATCATTACCAGAAAGGATTCAATGCCTACGTAAATGAATACCGCATTCGAGAAGCCAAAAGGCAGCTAGAAGAAGGCATTCTGGATACTCTTTCGCTAGAGGGCCTGGGCTACGAAGTAGGTTTCGCCTCCCGCTCTACCTTCTACCGGGCCTTCAAGGAAATAACCGGGCAGCACCCGACGGGCTATGTGGGAAAGAGTTATTAGTTATTAGTTATTAGTTATTAGTTTGGGAACGTGATTGTTGATTGTTGGTTCGAAATTAGACTGTCCTTTGCTTCTTGTACCTCGCGGGCGGTAAAGGGTTGTGTCTTACATTCGTCCCTCGTCAATCGTACTTCGTACCTTATCCCCTCCCTACTCGCGGTCACACTCTTCTTTCCGGTTTCCCCGACAAATTACCCGGGCTTACCGATTGGGCATGGTTGGCTCGGTCAAACTGGCGTACCATTGTACTATCAACACAACGCAACACTATCATGTCCGACGTAACCAAAAGATCACTCCCCCTTGGAATTCTGCTCGTAGCCTTTGGCGGTTTGTTTTTGCTTAGCAACCTGGATTTGCTTCCTTTTTCAGCCACACGCATCTTCTTCAACTGGAAAGGCATCCTGCTGCTGGTAGGTAGTATCATCGTCTTCTCAGACGATAACCGCCGCCCAGGATTTATTCTCATTGGCGTAGGGCTTACCTTCATTGCCTTTGATATCATAGAGGACTTATTTGACTATGACATCTTCCGGTTTAGTACCTTATGGCCTCTGGCCCTCCTTATTGCCGGTATCGTCATCCTGTCTCGTCAGGGCCGTTTGGGTCAGTGGGGAGAGCGCTTTGCCAACCATACCTACAACAGCCCCGAGGCTAACGATCCGGATGCACTATTCTCCCGTGCCATCATGGGTGGCGGTGACATGTTCATCAACTCACAAAACTTCAAAGGGGGGAGCATCACGGCCATCATGGGCGGTGGCACCTACGACCTTACCAATGCCCAGCTGGCCGACGGCCGTGCCGTCATCGATGTATCCATCATCATGGGGGGAGTCAACTTGATTGTGCCCAAGGACTGGAAGATCACTCTGGAAACCAACAACATACTGGCCGAATTCACGGATAACCGTAAGTACGTTCCCAGTGAAGTAGACCTGATAGACGCCCCGGAATTGGTGGTTCGCGGATCGGTCATCCTAGGTGGCGGCGAGATTAAGAATTTTGTCTAAATATCCTCCAAGAGTTCGCCCAGTAGATATACTGCTTGTAAGCCCGAAATCTTAGCTGGTTTCGGGCTTTTTCTTACCCATATTGGGTCTATTTCTGGTAAATTGGGGGATGAAGATTTTATTCCCACTATTTCTCATCACTACACTTTTATGGGGCTGCCAACCCCAACCCGAAGTTCCCCTTGCGCCCTCTCCCATCATCGTCTCCACGCATACCTACGCTACGCATGCGGATACCGCTCTGGCTTTAGATTTTTATCTGCCGGCAGATTCAGCCGGGAACTGGCCCCTGGTGGTGTACACCCACGGAGGTGGTTTCTATGAAGGGGTGCGCAATAGCCCAGAGATAGTGGACTTTGCAATGGCCCTTGCCGAGGCAGGTTATGCTGTGGCCTCGGTAGACTACCGTCTCACCATGCAGGACGTAGGCCTGGGCTGCGACGTTCCGGCGGCAGACAAACAAGCGGCCTTCGACACCGGAGCTACCGACCTCAGCAATGCCATCGGCTACCTACTGACTCACCCTGAAGTGTTCCCTATCAACCCCGAGCTCGTAGTATTGGCAGGCTCTAGCGCCGGGGCAGAAACGGCTCTCACCTTTGCCTTTGTAAGGCAATCCACCAATCTGCCTGCCTCTTTTGCCCCGGCAGGCATTATAAGCATGGCCGGCGCCCTGTATACTCTGGACTCGCTGGATGATTCGCGGGTGATGCCCGCCTTGTTCTTTCATGGTACGGGAGACCCATGGGTGCCTTTTGGTACGGCATCGCATCACTTCTGCGACCCAGAAGATCCCGGTTATTGGACCCTCTACGGACCTGCCACCATCGCCAAGCACCTGGATGGCCTAGGTGGGGCCTATTTTCTGTATTCAGTAGTTGCCGGAAACCATGACTGGGCTACCCTACCCATGAAGCGCAACCTGGACGATATCCTGGACTTCCTGCAGCGTGATGTGCTAAACCCAAAGGAAGTGCGACAGACTACCAGCATGGTAACCGTGCAACCCTAAGCGGAGGTGCTTTAAGACAACCTGCATCTATGGTATACCGATTTATGGGTCCGTAAAGGTAGTGTCTTCGGATAAATTGAAACTCGCAATAACAAGTAATACAGCGTTTTTAAGAACGGAGACTCCTACCCTGTTGGTTGTGAATAAATATTACCTCGTTTCAGAAGAGAAATAGCTGACGTTCACCTTACTGTTTAGAAATGATTTTTCCCGTTTAGTTAGATGTCTTTTCTAAGCCAAACGGTTTTGTTGAATCCACATCTCAGAATACAGGCCTCTGCTCCTGAGGCCTTTCAAATTCAATTATTCCAGATTGAACGGGAACGGTTACAATCACCTATTGAAATTCCCAATGTGTAGTCATTTACCCTAGATCTTCATTTTAATATGCCGAATACCATTAAACCAATGGAGGGAATTTCATACAAAAATCCTTTCTAAACCCGCACCAACGCTTTATTTTCAAATACTATTCGAAGCCAATTTTGAAGTTTTATTCACCCACAATTTGAACATTAAGAAAACCACAAACAGCAATGAAACATTTAATACTAGCCATTTCATTTATCCTTGCGGGTCCTATGGCTTGGGCTTGTACCTCACCTACTTCAGGACCGGGTAAATTATCGGGGCCCACTACTGTATGCGGTGGTGCTACCGAAACCTATACCCTGGGCAACGGTATCAATATCTGCTTTATCTCGGCCGCCTTCCAGGCATCCGGCGGTCAGGTGATCAGTGGAGGTAGCACTACCGGAACACCCCATACGCTACAGGTACGTTGGAATAACGTGACCACCACCACCGGTGGCCGGGTAGATTATTCACAGCAATACCAGTCGGGAAATTGCGTGGTCGGTGCCCCCTCTGCTTTATCCAACAAGTCTTACAACGTGACCATTAGGCCCAACCCAGCCTCCTTGGCTAGGCCAGCAGCCATAAGCCGGCAGGTACAACAGACCAACTACGTGTACAGCACTAGCTCGCCGGATGCGGCTAGTTTTGAGTGGCAGGTAACCTCTGGGGGCACCATCATAGGTTCCACTACCGGTAGTAGCATCACCGTAAGTGCTTCCTCTGGCAGCTGCCAGATCAACGTACGGGTGCGTGGGGTCAATACCCGATGCGACGGAACCACCCTCCGTAGCAGTTACCGGACGTTTACCGACAACCTGACTCCTCCAGGTAGGCCTACCACTCCCTTTGGTCCGCAATACGTAGGCCGGGCCAACTTTAGCAAGTCCTATGGCACCTCCAATGCTACCGCCACCAGCTTCCGCTGGTATGTGCAGGGTTCTACGTTCGAGATAGTAGGAGACAATTCCCGCGGTACCGCCACGGTTCGCTGCCTTACCGATGCCTCTACCGCAACAACCCTGTACGTGCGCGCCGTAAACTCCTGCGGAGAATCCGATGCGGCCTTCAAAACCATTACCGGCGGGATCACCCCTCCCTTTGGCGGTACTGGCAGTCGCGGAGCAGAGGAATTAGATCTATCGGAGTTCATCGAGGATCTAACCGCTACCGTTTACCCCAACCCAATAGACCGGAATACGGGTATTTTGCACCTGGAGGTACCGGCAGCTGATAAGGTGTTGGAACTACGCGTAATTAATCTGGCAGGCCAGGTGATAAAGGAGCTAAATCCCAACACAGAAATAGATCTGGATGTAACCCTTTGGGAACCAGGCATGTATTTGCTACAAGCCGTGCGGCAGCATGAAACTACCACCACCAAGTTTGCGGTAGAGTAGTCCCCTTTTGGCTTCGGAAAGGTATAGGCGTTGCTTCTCTCCATGGGGCAACGCCTTTTTTCCTTCTCTTTCGTAGTTCCCAATATTCGTACCACCCAATACCTTAGGTTGTGACCAACCTCTGCATTACCGGTACTGCTGCAAAAACGATTTGCGATATACTCCCCCTAGCGGCAGCTCCGTAGTACCCACCACCACACTTTGCCCGCGCACTTTGTCCACCCGGTCCCGGTTCACGATATAGGAACGGTGGATACGGTCAAAGGAGAACTCGGCCAGTTTCTTCTCCCAATGTACCAAGCTGCCTAGCAGCATGATTTTCTCGGAGTCAGTAACAATGGAAATGTAAT
>JBCBHI010000264.1:0-6404 GCA_038525885.1 Bacteroidota bacterium | reverse complement strand
CGAAGGTACTTACCAAAGATGGTTACCAGCTATCTGCCTATACGGAAGCTTTCGATGATGCGTCTTTGGCGCAAGTAGATATCCTGGTAATATCCAATGCTTTGGCTCAGGAGGCAATGGCACCTTTTGTTACCCCTACGCCAAGTGCTTTCACCGAAGCAGAAATAGCCGCCGTAGAACGCTGGGTGGCATCCGGAGGCTCGCTCCTGCTCATTGCCGACCATATGCCTTTTGCGGGGGCATCGGCAAGCCTGGCTGAAGCCTTTGGGGTTGCTTTTTATGATGGATTCCTGTTGAATGCGGACTCTTCGGGGCTGGTTGATTTTAGCCGGGCGAATGGTAAACTGGCGGATCATGTTCTGTTAGCCGCAGAACAGCAGGACGCTGCGGTGGATTTCGTGCGGTCCTTCACAGGTCAGGCATTCACCTTGCCCGATGGGGCCATTTCACTCCTCAACCCCACCGATGAGCAAACGCTTTACTTGACGGATACCATGTGGGTATTTCACCCTGAAACTCCCACGATGTCCGGTGAGGGCCTGAGCCAAGGCGCCATCATGCCTTACGGCAGTGGGCGACTGGCGGTGTTTGGCGAGGCCGCCATGTTTACTGGTCAGTTGGCCGGGCCTACTCAGTTTCCGGTAGGGATGAATAGCCCGAATGCACCACAGAACTATCGGTTTTTGCTCCGAATAATCCACTGGTTAGATGGGGACAATCCTTAGCCAGAGGTGGCTTAGGATTGACTTTTAAAGCGCCTACTTCAATATCTCGAAATCGACCAAAAAGTAGAAGAGGTACCATACCCTCTCCCCACTATCATCGCAGGCACTTTCGAGAACTACATATAAGCATACGCCATCGGTAGGCTATCGCAGGTTGGGCTGTCAGTACGCCAGCTCTCGCGCTACCTCAAGAATCCCCTCACAGATAATATCGGCGTTCTCCTTCTTGGTAAATATGGTCACGTGGTTGCCATACAGAAAGATGATTTCCCCGTCCGTAGACAGCTCCGCAAACTCCTGGTGGGGGTGCGGTTTCCCTTCGTAGGTTTGCTCCGGGGCTATCCCGTAGGCCTGCACCTCCGTGCCCACGGCCTTGTACACCCGCACGGGGATGTCCCCAAAGTCGTTGGCCTCACCAGAGCGCGCCAGGGTAGCGTAGTACTCCCGCGTACTTGCCTGGTAGGCCCGGAATGATTTTCCATCACTGATAACGCCCTTTATTCGGTGATTTATCTCGTCTGGCAGGCCCTCCCCAGAGTATGGAGTGCCGAATGTCTTATCCCAAAGGGACAAAATGCCCAAGTCGGCTGCCACGGCCTGTGCGCCTAGCGCCCTTACATAGGTGCGGTATATGAAGGACGTTTCCTTGGGGGCATGGAACAGTTCCACATGGTTGTGGTGAGTCGGGTCCAAAAAGATTAGCCCTGCTACCTCCTCCGGATACAGCTGCGCAAACACCCGAATGTAGGGGCCGCCCATGGAGTGGCCGGCCAGCAGATAGGGCGGCTCTTCCCCGGCTTTTTCTAGGAGCGTATGCAACTCATGCGCAATAGTTTCGGGGTCGCGTGGGGTTATGCACTCATCGCTGTTGCCCAGCCCGGCCCGGTCGTACCGCACTACGCGCAGGCTATCCTGCAGCCCTTCATTGAGCCAATGAAAGAACTCCGTGGGCAAGCCCCCACCGTTCTCCATCACCACCGTAGGGCGGTTGTTTTTGGTGCCCGTAGCGTGTATGTGTAGCCGGAAACCGCCCACATCTACCAGTTCCCCTTCGGGGCCTGGAGCCTGTGGGCCTAGCCAGCGGTAGGTAACGCCAGCCAATATGACAAGGATGAGTAAGGAGGCGATGGAAAGCCCCAGCCACTTAAATGCACTTGCGATGAATATCATGGAAAAGATGATTTGGTTTGAACATGGGGTGAGCCCCGCCTGGGGTGCTCACAAGGAACGGTAGCAAACATCTCTGCCTGGCTGATAACCACCTATTTATAGTGCCCAACCCCCACAAAATGGCCTCACACAGGTGCCGGGGCGGCACCAACCCGGTTGGGCGCAAATGCGACCGTGTTGGACCCAAAAACCGTAGAGTTGGTCATATTATGCCCGGCTTCCCCGGGCTAGGTTGTATTTTAGTTGCCCATGAATACCCAGGACCGTAGATACAACCGAGGATGCGTAGGCTATTGAAAGACCGTAAGGCCATCGGGATCGGTGGAGGCATAGCCACAGGCCTGGCCCTTATGCTGAGCCAGATCGAAGGGTTTTTCATGGTATACCCAGAGCGAGTGTCCAGCCTGGTGTATTGGGGCGTGAATGCCTTCTTTTTCCTGTCCGTCTGGGGGGTGTTGGCTTTCCTGATCAACCGGACCTCGGTCTACAAAATCCTGGGCGTATTGGCTCTGCTGGTGGCAGCCAACCTGGTCGATACCAGGATGAGCGTTCCGTTCAATCCCGTTTCCATTCCGCTCATTATTCTATTCTGGATAGGCGTGGCCTACCTCATTGTGCCCCAGTTTTTTCTCAAATACCGGATCATCATTTTCTCGGTATACGGCGCGGTTATCTGCTACTTCCTCATCTTCAGGACCTTGCCCAACTACCTGGAAGACTACCATCAGAATTTTATCCGCTTTATGCTCATACCCCTGCCCGTGTTTGCGGGCTTGTGGATGTACGAGCAGTGGCGTTGGCTGCAGATGCTGAAGGCCGACAAAGCGGATGCCGAACTTACCTTGCTCAAAAACCAGATCAACCCCCATTTCTTCTTCAACACCCTCAACAACCTGTACGGCCTGTCGGTAGAGAAGTCGGACCAGGCCCCGGCCATGATCCTCAAGCTGTCGGACATCATGCGCTACACCATCTACGAGGGGCGGGAGGAGTATGTGCCGCTGGCCGACGAGGTGCGCTACCTGGAGGACTACATTGAGCTACACAAGATCCGCTACCATAAGCAGGTGGCCATTACCTTCCGGCAGGACCTGCAGCACTCCCACCGCATTGCCCCCTTGCTCTTGATAGTACCGCTAGAGAATGCCTTCAAACATGGCGTGGACAACCTGGCCGAGCAGGCCTGGGTAACCATGGAATTGAGCACCACCGCTACCGGTTTGCGGTACCAGATTAGCAACAACTATGAGCCATTTGAGTCCGAAAAAGGGGGAGTCGGCCTAGCCAATTTGAAGAAAAGGCTGGCCTTGATCTACCCCCAGCAGCACCAGTTGGAGATCAACCAAACCGCAGATACCTTCACCCTAAGCCTGGACCTAACGCTGAAGCCATGAACTACCTCATCATAGACGATGAGCCCATTGCGCACCGCATCATAGAGGGCTACTGTGCTGAGCTACCCCACTTGCACAAGGTGGGCAATGCCTACCACGCCCTGGAGGCCTCCAAACTCGTGGCCGGGCAGTCCGTAGATCTGATCTTCCTGGATATCAAAATGCCCAAGATGACCGGCTTTGAGTGGCTCAAAACGCTGCCACAGGCTCCGGCCATCATCGTGACTACGGCCTACAAGGAGTATGCCCTGCAGGGGTACGAACTGGACATCACCGACTACCTGCTCAAGCCCTTTTCCTTTCCCCGGTTCCTCAAAGCCGTCAACAAAGTGCAGGAGGCAGCCCAAGCCACCGCGCCCATATCAGCACAGTCTGCCGAGGCCAAAACGCATCGTTTTTTCCTGAAAGGAGATAAGATGCACCACCAGATAGATGCCCGGGACATCCTGTACGTGGAGGCCTACGGCAACTACTGCAAAGTCTACCTGCGGGAGGAAACCTTGCTTACCCACGAGAAAATCTCGGCCCTGGAAACCCTGCTGGGGCAGGAGAACTTCCTGCGGATTCACAAATCCTTCCTGGTGGCGGTAGACAAAATAAAGCGGGTGCAGGGCAACATGGTGTTTGTGCAGGACCACGAAGTGCCCATCGGGCAAACCTACCGCAGCCGCGTGACCGACCTGCTAGGCGGCCGGTAGGCGTCCACACCCACCCTGTCGCAAGCGTCCAAACCCACCCTGTTTCACCCTGTCGCAAGCGTCCACGCTTGTGACCCACTTCCCTAGGAAGCCTCCAGGCTTCCGGCGAATGGTAATCCCAAAGAATAAGATCATGAGGATTTAGGTGAAATGAATTACTGCGTGCAGAGCCGTGGCCCATCGGGTTTGCCCGTTGCACGCAGGCTTGGTCTAATATTCAGATAAAGTGCTGCGCACTCATAGAGGTGGGCTGAGTTGGGAAAAGGGTAGTGGGGACTCGTCCCACCGCTAGGAGCGATAAGACGAGGATAGAATCTGTGGCAAGTGTCCTCGCTTGTGACCCGCTGCCCTAGGAAGCCTCCAGGCTTCCGGCCAAGGGAAATCCTACAGAATAAGGTCAAAGGATTTAGGTGAAATGAATGGCTGCATGCAGAGCCTCGGCCCATCAGGTTTGCCTGTTTCGAACGAGCTTGGTCTAATATTTAGATAAAGTGCTGCGCACTCATAGGGATGGACTGAGTTAGGAAAAGGGTAGGGGGGACTCGTCCCACCGCTAGGAGCGGTAAGACGAGGATAGAATCTGTCGCAAGTGTCCTCACTTGTGACGCCCTTCCCTAGGAAGCCTCCAGGCTTCCGACTACGCGTCATTCTACCGAATAAGGCCAAAAGGATTTGGTGAAATGAATGGCTGCGTGCAGAGCCTCGGCCCGTCGGGTTTGCCTGTTTCGCGCAGGCTTGGTCTAATGTTTAGATAAAGTGCTGCGCACTCATAGAGATGGACTGAGTTAGGAAAAGGGTAGGGAGGATACTCGTCCCACCGCTAGGAGCGATAAGACGAGGATCGATGGTTACCGAACCTGGCGCATGCGGACAATTTGATACACCAGCACCACCACACAAGTGAATACCCCACCCCCAGGGAACCTGGGAATAGCCTACTTTGGATTCCTTAACGTTTGCATTTTTTAACTACCACTACATCATCGAAATATTTAGACAAAATGAGAGGACACCATTTCATTTTTAGGTTTGTTATTCTGTTTTTCTTTATCTCAAGTTGCAGCAGTACTGAGGAATTCACGGTTCATTGGGTGGCTAGTTCTCCTGACGCCCAATGGCAAACGGAGACGCTGCAAAGCCTTGCTGGGGATGCAGATTCGCAGCAGTTGGTAAGGGTATATCCTGACAAGCTGTTACAGAATGTAGATGGCTTCGGGGCTTGTTTCAACGAGCTAGGTTGGGAAGCCCTCCAGGTACTACCGGAAGGGGAGCAGCAAGAGATTCTCAATGCACTATTTAGCCAAGAGGACGGCTGCAAGTTTTCTATCTGCCGCATGCCCATAGGGGCCAATGACTACGCCGTAGACTGGTACAGCCATAATGAGGTGGATGGGGATTTTGAGATGGATAATTTCTCCTTGGAAAGAGATGCCCAAAGGCTGATCCCCTACATTCAAAAGGCCCAAGCCATCAATCCGAATATACAGATATGGGCTTCGCCCTGGGCACCCCCTGCCTGGATGAAAACGAACAAGCACTATGCCTGTAGGCCTGACGTGGTGAATGACTTGCCGGAAGAAGGCCGGGGTGAAGAAATGGTAACTCAGTTCATCATGGAGGAGGAGTATCTGGACGCCTATGCGCTCTATTTCTCCAAATTCATAGGGGAGTACCAACGCCAAGGCATCGATATCTATGCGGTGCATGTACAGAATGAACCCAACTCCTGCCAAAATTTCCCCTCGTGCGTATGGCGACCTGAGGATCTCGCTACCTTCATTGGTGGTCACCTGGGGCCCAAGTTTGCTCAGCAGGGATTGGATACGGAGATATGGCTGGGCACGATAGAGCGCGCACAGCCGGAGCGGGTTGATGCCATATTGCAAAGCCCCACGGCCCGCGAGTACGTGAGCGGGGTAGGATTTCAGTGGGCTGGCAAGGGGGCTATTCCTCACGTAAATGCCACCTACCTGGACCTTAAACTGATGCAGACGGAGACAGAGTGCGGAAACGGATCGAACGATTGGGCGGCGGCGGAGTACACCTTTAGCCTGATGAAGCACTACTTTGCCAATGGAGCCAATACCTACCTGTACTGGAATATGATTCTGGATGAAACGGGTAAAAGCCAGTGGGGGTGGAAACAGAACTCGATGATTACCATCAACACGGATACCAAGCAGGTAACGTATAACCCGGAATTTTACCTGATGAAGCACTTCAGTGCGTTCGTTGAGCCGGGGGCTCACACCGTCAAAACCAATGACGAGAACTGTTTGGCTTTTAGCACTGACACCGCGTATACGCTCATATACTACAACATGGAGGACGCTGAGGTGAACAAGCAGTTTGCCATTGGTGACCGGGTTATACGTTACCTGCTTGGTATCCGTGTTGATGGTAATCATCGAGTTCTG
>JBCBHI010000263.1:0-6412 GCA_038525885.1 Bacteroidota bacterium | reverse complement strand
ACAAGGTAACGGGCACCTTCCTGACTACCACCGGGGACTACCGCTACCTGGAGGGCATTGTAGACGGCCAACAGCTTAAGCTTAGCACCTTCGATGGCGAACACGCTTTCCTATTTGTGGGTAAAGTGGATGAAGCGGGTCAGTTGAATGGCGATTTTTGGTCAGGCGAGCATTGGCACGAAACCTTCACCGCTACCCGCGATGAGGAATTCCAACTACCCGACGCTAGCTCGCTTACCTATCTGAAAGAAGGCTACGATGGCATCGAGTTTTCTTTCCCTGGTCTGGATGGCACGCCCGTTTCGTTGGACGATCCCAAGTACCAAAACAAAATAGTCCTGCTACAGATCTTCGGTACCTGGTGCCCCAACTGCATGGACGAGACCCAATTCCTTACAGGCTGGTACCCTGAGGTAGCCGGACAGGTAGAAATTCTCGGCATGGCCTATGAACGCAAAGACGACTTTGACTACGCCGTAAGCCGGATTCAAAAAGTGAAGGAGCGATTGGGTGTTCCCTATGACTTTGTGGTAGCTGGCACCAGTGATAAGGAAGAGGCTTCCAAAACGCTCCCTATGCTCAACAAGATTATCTCCTTTCCTACCCTCATTGTATTGGACAGGGAGCACAACATTCGGCGCATCCACACCGGGTTTTCGGGCCCGGGTACAGGAGTTCACTATACTGAGTTTGTGGAAGAGTTTAAGCTGTTTATGCAAAAACTTTTAAACGAAACCAGCGATTTGGCCTCATAATGTTGTAATCTTGGGGTAATTACTTCATCAAAGCCCAGCTTTGGCGGTGCCCAATACCGGCCCATTTTTTTAAGGAGTCCATTTTTTTGCCCCATGGAATACACTCGCGAACCGTACCGGATTTCCACCGATATCGACCATTTCGATGTCCTGGGTATGTACCGGTACCTTTCCGAAGAAAGCTATTGGGCTACCTCTCTCACGTTCGAGAAATTCGACCGGGCTGTCAAAAACTCCCTTTGCTTTGGACTTTTCAAAGAGAATGAGCAGATCGGGATGGCCCGCGTCATATCGGATTATGCTACCTTTGCCTACCTAAAGGATGTATTTGTCCTGACGGAGTACCAAGGATTTGGCCTGGGTAAATGGTTGATGGATTGCATTATCCAATATCCCACGCTACATGATGTGGATCGGTGGCACTTGCTCACCCTGGACGCTCACCGCTTTTACAAGCAATTTGGATTTACTCCGTTAGACTATCCCCGGTTCCATATGGAGCGTACGCGCAAGCGCTCCACCGACGGGGAGGATGGCTAACTGATATGAGTGTACGATCGAAGTTGTGGGAGCATCGTTCCCGGATTTACCCATTGGTCTTAGTAGCCACCATGTTTGCCGTATGGTGGTACCGGCAGGAGTTTCCCAGCGAGCCACCCCAGCCAGAAGATTCCGTGGGTGTGGAGGTGAACGAAGAGTACTCCCTGATCAGTATCACCGGAGTCACTTTTGGCACCGTTTCCTACAACGTGCAGTACCTTGATAACCAGCTGCGTAATCTCAAGCCCAACATTGACTCCGTTCTGCAACGGTTCAACGAGAGTCTTTCTACCTACCTGCCTACTAGCGAAATCTCTAGGTTCAATCAAGAGGGCCTCATCAAATACGAACTACCCTTCTTCTACCCCGTACTACAAGCGAGCAAGCTAGTATATGATCAAACAGGCGGAGCCTTTGATCCTACCGTGGGTCCACTTATTGATGCCTGGGGTTTCGGACCCGAAGCCCCGGTTTTCCCAGATAGTGGGTTAGTGGATTCGCTGCTGACCTTCGTGAGTTTTGACAGCGTATTCTTCGACAGCATTTCCGTATGCAGATTACGGTCCGGCATTGAGCTCAGTTTCAGTGCCATAGCCAAAGGTCAAGGGGTAGACGTGGTGGCGGACTACCTGCGTGGGCAGGGCCTCGAAAATCTCTTTGTAGAAATTGGGGGGGAAATTGTGGCCAGCGGGCATTTCATCCAAGACAAGCCTTGGGTGATCGGCATTGAAGATCCTACTGCAGCCTTAGATGATCGGCGGCCCGTAGTGAGGGTACAGCTGCGAGACCGTGGGGTAGCTACCAGCGGCAACTACCGCAACTTCTATGTGCGTAAGGGCAAACGATATGCCCACACCCTAGACCCCAACAGCGGCTATCCGGTAGAGCACTCCCTACTCAGTGCCACCGTATTTGCGAGCAACTGTATGCTGGCCGATGCCTACGCTACTGCCTTTATGGTAATGGGTACTACAGCTACCCAGGATTTCCTGGCTGGGCATCCTGAATTAGACGCCATTTTGATCTACGACAACGGGCAGGAAGCGCTTTCTACCTACTACACAGAGGGCATTCAGTCGGCAGTTTTGCAGTAACACCGAACTTTTCCATTTTTGCAATGTTGTTGCAGAGCGATCGCAGCATAATTGCATGAAAAAAACCACAGAATGGTTCGGAGAATGGTTCAATTCTCCTTTCTACCATATACTCTATAAGCACCGTGACTTCGAGGAGGCGCAGGCCTTCATAGATGTGCTGTCGCGGTATTTTGAGTTTGGGAGCCAAGATCACATTCTGGATCTTGCCTGTGGCAAAGGCAGGCACAGTATCTATCTGAATCAGAAGGGATTACGAGTAGTAGGCATTGACCTCTCTGAACAGAACATTGCCCATGCAAGTCAATTTGCCAACGACCATTTACACTTTGAAGTGCACGACATGCGCCTTGCTTTCCGCCCGGCTGCATTTTCTCATGTGCTCAATCTTTTTACCAGTTTTGGGTATTTTAATACCGACGATGAACATCAGTTAGCCATCCAAAAAGTAGCTGAAAATTTACGGCCTGGCGGGTATTTTTTATTGGATTTTCTTAATCCTTACGTAGTAGTAAATCAGTTACAGTCTAGCGAAGAGAAAGTGCTGGAAGGCATCACATTTCGCATCCAAAAGCGCTTTCAGGATGGGTATATCTTCAAAGACATTCACTTTGAATCAGACGGTGAACCTCACCATTATTTTGAGCGTGTCAAAGCCATCCGGCGATGGGATTTCGAGCGGTATTTTGAGCAGGCGGGACTTAGACTGGAAGGTACCTTCGGCGACTATCACCTCAACTCTTACGAAGCTGAAACCTCAGACCGTATGATATTCATTACCCAAAAGGTATCCCATGGCCGCTGAGATTATCGTCCTTATCATCGCCGCGCTACTCGGGGGCCTTATCGGTTGGCGATTCGTACCCGGTGAGGGCACAGCCTTCCAAGCCGCTTTGGTTTTCAGTGGAGCCTACTTATTTTCATTAACCATCATTCACCTTATACCCGAGCTATTTGAATCAGCCGAAAATGTACCTAACATTGCCCTTTTCATTCTGATAGGCTTTTTCCTTCAGGTAGTTTTAGAATTCTTTACTGACGGTGTAGAGCACGGCCATATCCACATACGCAGCCATGGCCCCTCGTCTACCTACCTGGTGTTGGCTTTGTGCCTGCATGCCTTACTAGACGGCACTATCCTCTCCCAACATGCCTTACAACATGCCCACGTACATAGTGGTGCCGGGGCCCTGCTTATTGGGTTGGCTCTACACAAGGTGCCTGCTGCACTGGCCCTAATTACTTTGCTCAAAGCCCGAAAAAAACCAAAGTCAACCCTCTTGGTGGTATTGGTGGCTTTTACCCTTTCATCCCCAACTGGCTTACTACTAAGCGACTGGTTAGCAGAACAGAGCATCATTTCTGAGGCCAACTTTGTGCGTCTTTTTGCTTTGGTATCGGGTACCTTTCTGCAAATCTCTACCACTATTTTCTTTGAAAGCACCCCCGGTCACAAACCTCAAAGGACCAAACTCATCGCCAGCTTGGCAGGCGCTACCATGGCCGTGCTTTCAGAAATGTTTCTGTAGCAGAACAAGTCGAGCTGTACCCAGCAAGGTGATCCCTTTTTGGGTTTAAGATAGAGCGTCTGAATCGGAACTGGTTTGGCTTGTACCTCTCTCAACAAAATCATCTGGATACCCTGACCAAAGTCATCCTTTGCGTTGCAAGCAGCCCCTACTTTTGGGCCGCAATCAACGCAGATATCCATGACCCAACAGAAACCCTACGTGTCGGCTGCTGAGGCCGTACAAGTGGTGAAGCCCGGCAACCGGGTGTTTTTACATACTGCCGCCGGCACCCCTTCCAGTCTAGTGCAGGCTCTGGCCGTCAGGCACCAAGAGCTATCAGAGGTAGAGCTAGTCAGTGCCCATACTGAGGGCCCCATGCCCTTTGATGAGCCTCCCTATTCCAGTAGCTTTCACACCAATACCTTCTTCGTGGGAGCCAACGTCCGAAAGTCCGTCCAAAACGGTGCTGCTTCCTATATCCCTATGTTCCTGAGCGAGATTCCGCTGCATTTCCGTTCGGGAGACATGCCCATTGACGTGGCCATGGTTACGGTATCGCCCCCAGACAAGCACGGCTATGTATCCCTGGGCATCTCAGTAGACATTTCCCTCGCCGCCTGTCAGGTAGCCAAATACATCATAGCGGAGGTAAACCCCATGATGCCCCGTACGCACGGTGATGGCGTATTGCACGTATCTCAAATCCATGCTTGGGCCTGGAACTCCCACGCCTTACCCGAACACAAAAGCCACCCGCCTACCCCGGCAGAAACTGCCATTGGCAAGCACATTGCCAACCTGGTAGAGGACGGAAGCACCCTACAGACCGGTATCGGCACCATCCCCGACGCTGTGTTGGCCCAGCTTGGCAACCACAAAGACCTGGGGATTCACACCGAAATGTTCTCCGACGGGGTCATCCCGCTGGTAGAAAGCGGAGTCATCAACAACCGTAAAAAGAAGATCTATCCCAACAAGATTGTAACCGGATTTGTCTTTGGTAGCCGAAAGGTCTATGATTTTGTAGACGACAACCCCATCATACGCCTGATGGATGTAAGCTGGGTAAACGATACCCGGGTCATTCGGAAGAACCCCAAAGTGATTGCCATCAACAGTGCCATTGAGGTGGATATGTTTGGGCAGGTCTGCGCTGATAGCATTGGTACCAAACAATACTCCGGGGTAGGCGGTCAAATGGATTTTGTCAGAGGAGCCTCCCTCGCCGAAGGTGGGAAACCCATTTTGGCCCTGCCCTCAGTCACCACAAAAGGCATTTCCAGGATTGTGCCCTTCCTTAAGCAGGGGGCTAGTGTGGTGACCACCCGTGCACACGTGCACTACGTTGTGACCGAGTTTGGAGTCGCTTACCTCTATGGCAAAAATCTGCAACAGCGTGCTAAGGCCATCATCAACATTGCCCACCCAGACCACCGAGAAAGCCTGGAAAAAGCTGCACATGAGGTTCTAGGAATCTAGGAAATGATGGCCTGTCCGCTACCTAAGCTGACACGCGAGAGGCATAAAAAAGGCCAAAAATAGTGAAGGTTGAGAGATCACTTTGTTTCAATAAAATACCCTGTGGCCTCCGTGCTTTCTCTAATCACTCTGTGTTGAAAACTAGCTAATGGTCAATTTACCAAAGGTGACTTACCCTAAACTGTTTGGGGATCCTGCCATCCGTACTAGCAATCCGAAAATGAAAAAGGCAACCCGGATTGGGTTGCCTTTCAATATTTAGCCGAGTAGTTACTTACAGCATGCCTTCCAATCGTGCCTTTTCACGCTTGGCATTAGCATCTTCACCACTACGGGGGAAATCTTCAATAATCTGACGATACCGCTCAATAGCCTCGTTATAGTCACCCGCCAGCTCATAGGCCAATCCTGCCTTCATCAGATACCGGGGAGAAAAACGTTGATCTTCTCGGGAACTAGCCGCTTTGTCGTAGTTGCTACCCGCATCATCGTAGTTATTCAACTCCATGTGGGCATCACCCATGAGTGCATAAGCACGTGGCTGTACCAGAGCATCCGAGGCCGAAAAATCGCCTAGGTAATTCAAAGCTTCATTAAAGTCGCCTTGCTTCAAGTAGATAGTACCCGCGTAAAAGTTGGCCAAATTGCCTGCTTGGGTACCGCCGTACAAGTCGATGATATCTAAAAAGCCAAAGTTGTTACCATCGCCAAAAAGGGCCAGGTTTAAGCTGTCACGCTCAAAATAATATTGAGCCTGGAACATTTCCTCCTGAGCTTTACGGTTCTGATTGTCAGAGTAGTAGCGGAAAAACAAGATCCCGGCTACTCCTATCAATAGTACCCCAGCCACTACATATACTAGTGTGCTGTTACTTTTAACAAACTCTTCAGTTTTCGATATCTGTTGCGCAAGCGCCTCTGAGCTTTCGAACAACTCAGTACCCCGATTCTCAGCAGACTGTGGTTGGGTCTGCTTCTTCTGCTTTGTTGCCATGCAGTCAAAATTTAGGGTGCAAAACTAGGAATTTTGCAC
>JBCBHI010000262.1:0-6412 GCA_038525885.1 Bacteroidota bacterium | reverse complement strand
CGCGGGTTTGGTACTGGTAGAGTACCAACAAACGGGTAATAGGGTGACGGCAGTGAAGTTGACCAACGTTCCTTCGTATTTGCATGCCGAAGCGTTGGAAGTAGTTGTTCCTGAGTTAGGGAGCCTTACAGTAGACGTTGCCTATGGCGGTAACTACTATGCCATTGTAGATCCGCAGGAGCACTTCCCCGGCCTGGAACACTGCACTACGCAACAGCTCATCCCCTGGAGCCGAGCCTTGCGGGCGGCCATGAACGAGCGCTACACCTTCCAGCATCCTGAAAATCCGAAGATTGGCGGGCTGAGCCATGTACTATGGACGGGTACCACGCTGGAGGCTACCAGCACAGCCAGAAATGCTGTGTTCTATGGGGAAAAGGCCATCGACCGTTCTCCGTGTGGTACCGGCACCTCAGCCCGAATGGCCCAATGGTTTGGCCAAGGCAAGTTGCAGGAAGGTGAGCCCTTTGTGCACGAAAGCATCATCGGTTCCAAGTTTACGGGGCGGATAGAGACCACCACCCAAGTGGGTGGCTACCCGGCCATTGTCCCCAGCATAGAGGGTTGGGCACAGGTCACCGGATACAACACCATCTATCTGGATGATGAAGATCCTTTTGTACACGGATTTTCGGTGATATGAGCAGGATAACGATTGTCGGGAGTGGTGCGGTGGGCTTGTGTACAGCCTACTTTCTGCATAGGGCAGGCTATACCGTGCAGGTGCTGGAGCGGGAAGCTCCACAAGATGTGTCAGGGTGCTCCTACGGCAATGCGGGCATGATCGTGCCCAGCCACTTTGTGCCCCTAGCTGCCCCGGGAGTAATCCAGCAAGGCCTAAAATGGCTGCTCAACAGCAAAAGCCCATTGTACATCAAGCCCCGGCTGAATGCCGACCTGGCACGCTGGCTATGGCTCTTTTTCCGGTCGGCCAATAAGCAAAACGTGCTGCGGACAGGAGACCAACTGTTCCGTCTAAACCAAGCCAGTAGGGACCTGTTTGCCGAGATGAGCAAGCGGGAGGGATTTGAAATGGACTACAAGCAAAGGGGGTTGATGATGCTGTACCAAACCGCCGCTGCAGAAGCTGAGGAAATAAGACTAGCTGAGGAGGCACGTGAACTAGGGATAGAGGCCGAGGTACTGGATAGGGACCAAGTACAAGCTCTGGAACCCGAATTTCAAGTGGGCGTGCGTGGAGGAGTACATTACCATTCTGATGCCCATCTCAATCCTGCCAAGTTTATGGGTCAGCTCAGAAACCACCTTTTGGACGAGGGGGTAATTTTCCATTTTGGGGCGGAGGTTAAGGAGGTAAAATATACCGGCCGCAGAATCACCCACCTACTCACACCATCTGGAGACATAAGCACCGATCAGGTGGTGCTAGCGCTGGGTACCTGGACTGAAGGCCTGGCTCAACAACTAGGGTTAAGAATACCCTTACAGGGCGGAAAGGGCTACAGCTTTATGCTAGAAAATTCGCCCCTTCAACTTCATACGCCTAGCATTCTGTGCGAACCCAAGCTTGCTCTCACCCCAATGGGCAAACACCTCCGGGTGGCGGGTACCATGGAGATCGCCGGAACCAATCGTACCATAAGTGCCTCGCGGCTTCAGGGCATAAAAGAGGGCGTAGGTGAGTACCTCCTCAATTTTGATTCGGAGTGGATGCAGGCAATCACCCCTTGGGTGGGCTTACGCCCCGTATCCCCAGACGGCTTACCCTACATAGGCCCGAGTAGAGCTTGGGACAACCTGTATCTCAATACCGGACACGCCATGATGGGTTTGAGTCTGGCCCCGGTCAGCGGTCAATTACTGGCCCAGCTCATCATGGGCCAGGCAGTGGAATTCAATACGGAGATTCTATCACCGGATCGGTTTGGGAGGTGAGCGTGGCAAATCCATACCTCACTTAGAACCCCTCAGTACCCCATAGGAATAACTCCTTGAACAAGAGTTCATCATAAATAAAGTCTAATTATTAATACCAAATAAGGGAATGAATACCCATTTAAACCTAAAAACACAGTACCATGAAAACTATTCAATTGAGCATTTTGCTCTTGGCCCTGTCCTGCCTAGGCGTACAGGCCCAAAGCAACCCCCACCCCCATTGCCAGTCGCATGAGGTAAATGAGCACATGTACCACCTACATCCAGAGTCGCGAGAGGAAGCGGAGTCCTTTAATGTCTTCTCTAGGAATTTTGCTAGGACTCATTCATACACAGCGGCTAAGGGAGAAGCAGAACCCACCTACATTATCCCGGTGGTTTTCCATGTGTATGGCACCTCTTTCAGCGGTAGCAATGTAGACGATGCCCTCATAACCACAGCCCTGCAAAAGGTGAACGAAGACTTCCGTGGCCTCAATGATGACTACGGAACGGTGAGTTCTTTATTTGCTCCTATCAAGGCCACCATGGACATCGAATTTCGGTTGGCGAAGATTGACCCCAATGGCAATACCACTACGGGTATTGTGTACCACGCGGCAACCAACGGCTTTGGCAATGGCAGCGGCTATGACGCCGCTATTCAAGCCGACGCTTGGGATAATTACAAGTACGCCAATGTGTACATTCAATCAGACTTGTACAACGACGGTTCCACCACCAACTCCGGCGTAGCCTGGTATCCCAATACCTATATGAGCGACAATGACCTGGCTCGTGTAGTATACAACGGCCGCTATCTGCATGGCAATACGGACAAAGAGTTTGCCTCCATTCTTTCCCATGAATTTGGCCACTACCTCAATCTCATCCACACCTTTGAGGGGGGCTGTACCTACCCAAACGACGAAGTAGCTGACACCCCTCCTGAAGACCAGAGTGTAGACGGTGAGTGTGCGGGGGCCACCAATTGCGAAGGCAACCCTATCAACTCAGAAAACTATATGGGCTATAACGGTGCTTCGGGTTGCTACAAAATGTTCACTGCAGGGCAAATTACCCGTATGGAGGCAGCCATGAACCACCCAGCACGAGTTTCTCTTTGGCAACAGAGCAATCTGGTTGCTACCGGGGTAGTCACCCCTACCGGACCTTACCTTTCCGCTACCAATACTTCGGCTACTGAAGACCTCAGCAACACAGGTATCATCAGCACCACCAGCCTTATTACCCTGGGCAATGGTACCTTCACCCAAGGCAGTGGCAGTTTTGCCCAAGGTACCCACTACTCCGTAAGCGGCCTGCCCAGTGGGCTGAGTGTATCTGTGGATGTAACCAGCAGCACCCAGCTTACCCTCACACTATCAGGCACGGCAACCAGTCATGGCAATACTCAGGATGGCAATGTAGTCGTTACCCTACTCAATGCTGCCGTATCCGGAGGTACAAGTGGCTTACTGAGTAATCCCATCACCTACAGCCTGGATTTTTTCGATCCGTGGACGGTGATATACGAGGACATCGCCGACGCTTCAGCCGATGCTAACAGCACTTGGCAGTATTTTACCATCAGTACAGGCGACGATTATGGTGCCTGGATGGACAACGGTGACCTCCGCCTGGAAACCTACACCAAGGAAATGATTGCCGATGGCAGCCGTAACATTACCTTACTTTCGGCTGGCACCACCATCAATGCCAACAGCGCCTGGGTGACAGGAGGCGCTTACCCAGACGAGCACTACATCTACAGAAGCGGTTACACCATATGGGGGGGACAGGAAGCCTACATGGGTTTCAAAATCAGCATCGATAACCGTGAGCACTACGGGTGGTTCCGGATGGAAGTAAGCAGCGGTGGAGCCAGCATGACCATCAAAGATTACGCCTACAGCACCCAACCTTTCGGGGCCATTCAAGCAGGATCTACCGAACTAGGCGGCAACCCTCCGGTAGCCAACTTTTCAGCTTCAGCAATTAGTATTACCACCGGGGGCAGCGTATCCTTCACGGACCAGTCTTCCAATAGCCCCACGGGCTGGAACTGGTCCTTCCCCGGTGGTTCGCCAGCCAGTAGTACTTTACAAAACCCTACGGTATCCTACTCCACCGCAGGAACGTATCCTGTTACGCTTACTACCATCAATGCTCATGGGACCGATAGCGAAACTAAGCCTGCCTACATCACTGTGACTGACCCTACCGTGAGCTATTGTAATTCCACCGGAGGGGGTAGCTATGAATACATCGCAGGTGTGCAAGTGGGCAATTTCAGCAATACCTCAGGGGAGGCCGGTTACACAGATTTCACAAGCCAAACCATCTCCCTGGACGTTGGTAATTCAGCAACCCTCACGCTAACTCCCGGCTTTTCTAGTGGTGCCTATACGGAATATTGGAGTGTGTATATTGATTACAATGCCGACGGCGATTTTGAAGATGCCGGCGAGCTAGTAAGCAGCAACTTAAGTGGCAATTCCACTGTAAGTGGTTCCTTCACAGTAAACCAGGCTGCTAGCGGAAGTACCCGGCTACGGGTGACCATGAAGTACGGTAGCTTCGCGTCCAGTCCTTGTGGGGATTTTGGTGATGGTGAAACTGAGGACTATACAGTGACGTTCAGCAGCTCTACGCCCCAGGCTCCGGTGGCGGCTTTCAGCGCCAATACCACCACTATTAACGCAGGGGAATCCATATTCTTTACTGATGCCAGTACCGGGAACCCTACGGCTTGGAGCTGGAGTTTTCCTGGCGGTACCCCCGCCACAAGTACCGCCCAGAATCCCATTGTCGGTTTTGCCAATCCGGGTACTTACACTGTGAACCTAACGGCCAGCAACGCCCAAGGTACTGACACCGATAGCATGGTAGTAACTATTAATGCCGCTACGGGCGGTGGCGATGCCCCCACTGGCTATTGCTCACCTACTCATGGTAGCCCCGCCGGGCAGTATCTAACAGGGGTTCAATTGGCCTCAGGCATTAACAACACCAGTACTCACGACGGCGATGGGTACAGTGACTATACCAACCAAAGTGCCACCTTGGGTATAGGAGGTAGCTACGCCATTACACTTACGCCACATGCTCAATGGGCAGGTACCAGCGTAGCCGCCTGGATCGACTGGAATCGTGATGGAGATTTCGAGGATAGTAACGAGCTAGTATTCACTGACAACGGAGCCAATGGGCAGGGTTCCTATAGTGGTACTGTTGTAGTACCTTCTGCGGCTTCTTTGGGCAATACCCGAATGCGTGTAAGAGTGCTGTACAACCAAGCACAAGCACCCTGCAGCGACGAGTGGTTCGGTGAAACCGAGGATTACAATATACTAGTCATCTCCGGGGCAGCCGGACTCTCCTGGAACCCCAAAGCCAAGGTATATCCCAACCCTAATCAAGGGCAATTCACCGTGAGTTTGGATCTAGGCGACCAAAGCCAAACAGTCACCTACACCGTAGTAGATGCATTAGGCCGGGAGGTGTACGGTGTACGGAAAACAGGAATAGGAATGTCCGATATTGAACTATCTTTGGACCAAGTACCAAGCGGTCTATACATCTTACGGGTCACCACTCAGTATGATGTAGTGCTACATCAACAGAAAATTACGATTAATGATTAATTCGTCACAAACCATCACCCCAATGACAAATTGGTCCGATTGTTGCCTCTAACTAATTGATTTTACCGAGGTGGGGAAATCCCTTCGGTATTACAATTGGTATAAGTTGATTGGAACACAAAAACGGTCCTGGGGCTTCCCTGGGACCGTTTTTTTTACCCCCTGCTGTATGGAAACAATGAAGCCCGATGAATTTTTGGTACAAAAACCGCCGAACTACCCCCCTAAAATTGTAGAGGCTCTCCTATGTACATCCGTAATATTCCGTAGCCCCAAGTTCCTTGGTAAATCCGGCATGGTCTTCCCGCTGCTTTTACCTTTTTTCTGAGAGAAAAACTGTGTTTCCATCTGAGGTTACATTGATGAAAACCAGATTAACCATTTGCTCTCAATCAATTGATCAAAGAAGGACATTGAGCCCCCCGCATTCACTATTGATACATATAATCTCCTGAATTTCGGACCTTGATAATCAATGGAATCAGAACTGAGTCCTAAGGACAGTACATGAAACAAATCATTCTCAGATAAAGATTGGGAATGGAAAAGATATGCAAGCAGGGTGGGGCTAAAACTACAGGTGGGGGTAACGGAAATCACTCACTGCCTTGCAACACAAAAATGCCATTCTGAGGCGAGCTAGGTAAATTCTCAACTACACACAAAAATTCTATTCTAGTAGACAATCTAAGGACTATCGCGTGATTAACATTTCTAAAGTTGAAAACTTAACATATTTAAAAGCAAAACCACTCGTCGATATTTTTCCGTCACAAATCGAATAAATCACCGCGGAATGCTCTTGAAAAACCATATCTCAGCTTTAGATTCAAACATTGATAATTATTTCAACCATTAAAAATTCTCTCAAATGAAGTTTAATTATG
>JBCBHI010000261.1:0-6437 GCA_038525885.1 Bacteroidota bacterium | reverse complement strand
CCATGCCCAACATCAGGGCTCCGGTCAGTAATACAATTCTCATGGTAGTCCGAGTTTAGAATTTGAGGTTACAGCCAAAGATCACCGTACGCGCCTGCGGATAGGTAGCAAAGTCTACCCCGGCGTGCAGCGGGTTGTTGAAATAGTCCCCAACTTCCGGGTCTAGTCCGGTGTAGTTGGTAAGGGTGAGCAGGTTGTCTGCCGAGGCATATACCCGTACACTACCCAAGCGCACCTTCTCGGTGATCGACACCGGCAGGTTGTAGCCCAGCTGCACGTTCTTCAGGCGTACGTAGCTGCCGTCCTCTATATAGCGGTCGCTAAACAGGTAGTTACCGTTTAGGTCAATGGTAGTTACCCGTGGCTCAGTGGCGCTGGGGTTCTCGGGCGTCCAGCGGTCTAGCCGGGTAGCCAGGGAGTTTTCCTGTGCAGGGCCAGACTCCAGGTAGTAGGTCATCATGTTGGCAATCTCATTGCCCACACTGCTTTGTACCAGTACGTTCAGGTCAAACCCGGCTACTTGCACATTGCCCGTCAGGCCAAACGTCCAGTCTGCAAAGGGGCTACCTAGTTTCACCCGGTCATCCGAAAAGTCAATGCTGCCGTCGCCGTTGGCGTCCACGTACTTCACATCACCTGGCTGGGCATTGGGCTGTATCAGGTCACCATCGTCATTTACGTAGGCGTTGATTTCATCCTCACTTTGGAAGATACCGTCCGTTTGCAGGCCGTAGAAGTAGCCAATCTCCTCACCTTCTTCGGTGCGGGTGGTGGTTCCCCCGGTTTTGCTTTCAAAACCTACTTCCAGGGGCTCGCCGTTACCCAAGCTTACTACCGTATTGCGTACGTGGGTACCGTTTACCCCTAGGCTGAAGGCCATGTTGTCTAGCTGCTGGCGGTATTGGAGACTAAACTCCCAACCGGTGTTGCGCACATCACCAATGTTGGCTGAGCCACCGATGGCTCCGGCAAAACCCGGTACGGGCTGGTTGTACAGCATACCCAGGGTTTGCTTATCAAAGTAGTCCACCGTGGCCAGGATACGGTCATCCAGAAAGCCCAGGTCTACCCCAAAGTTGGTAGTGCGGGTGGTTTCCCAACGAATGGAAGGGTTGGCCAATCGGGTAGGAATTGCTCCCGATACCAAGGCACCGCCAAAGGTGTAGTTGAAGCCTGCCTGTACCAGGGTTAGGTATTCATATGCCCCTACGGAACCCTCGTTACCTACTTCACCCCAGCCACCACGTAGCTTGGCGTAGTTGAGTACAGGGTTCTGGGGGAAGAAAGACTCGTTGCTTAGGTTCCACCCTGCCGAAAAGGAAGGGAAATAGCCCCAGCGGTTGTCCCCGATAAATTTCGAAGAGCCGTCCGCCCGCATGGTACCGGTGATCAGATAGCGGTCGTTATAGCTGTAAGTAGCCCGGCCAAAGTAGCTCAGGATCTTGTTGCGCGAGGCGTCATCCTGGGCGGTAATGTCATCGGGTGCATTGGAAACACTCACAAACCACAGCGATGGGTTGGCTGGCACGTCCAGGGCTTGTATTTGCTGGTATCGCCAGCTATTACTGTAGGCTTCCATCCCCAGGGTGGCCGATACGCTGTGCTCACCAAAATTCCGGTTGTAATTAAGGAAGTTAGAATTCACCCAGGAAAGGGCCTCTTGCTCCCGGTTGACCAGCACACTACGGTCCCGGCTCTCGTTGTTGGTGATGAAGTACTCTGGCAAGTACGATTGGCGACTGCTGTTCCGCTGGTCCCAGGTGAAGCGGGTGGTGAAGGTGAATCCTCCTCCCAGATCTGCGTTGAGGAAAGCCCCGGTTTGCGTGCGCAGGTCGGTAGTTCCCTGGCCGCGCATCTCGTCTACCACACGCCCAGGATTCACGATATCGCTCAGGTTACTGCGGTCCCAGGTTCCTGTGCTGGCATCGGTTACAGCCGTGAGTGGGTCCTTACGCAAGGCCGTAGCCAAAGGGCTAAAGTAGCTGCTTTGGTTAAAGCCTGTGTAGTTGGCCCAGGTATAGGCAAAGTTGAATCCGCCGTCCAACCATTCGGTCAGTTTGAAGTCCACATTGGCCCGGGTAAAGAGCTTGTCCAGATAGGTATTCTCGATGATCCCGTCCTTGGAAAAGTAGGTGCCGGACACCGCGTACTTGAAGGCTTCGTTACCCCCGCGCACGCTCAGGTTATAGTTGCTGATGGGCGCGGGCCGAAAGATCTCTTCCTGCCAGTCGGTACCCTCATAGCCATTCTCTGAAGCAAATCCCAGCTACTCGGTGGTCACTATGTTGGCGGTCATCCCGTCGTTGGCAAAGGCCTCCATCCGCAGCTCAGCATACTCGGTAGCATTCAGCAGGTCCAGGCGGTTCCAGGCCGTTTGCATACCGGTGTAGGCGTTGAACTCAAACTGCGCGCCCTCCTGGCTACCCCGGCGGGTAGAGATGATAATCACCCCATTCGCTCCGCGCGACCCGTATATGGCGGTGGCCGAAGCATCCTTGAGCACCTCCATATTCTCAATGTCTGAGGGAGGGATGTTGCTAATGTCATTGGTAGGGTAGCCATCCACGATGTACAGCGGGTCGCTGTTGTTGATGGTGCCCACACCACGAATCCGCACCTTCACGCCTGAGGCAGGTGCGCCTGAGTTATTCACAATCTGTACCCCGGATACCTGCCCCTGCAAGGCTTGCATAGGCGAAGTGGTAGCTAGTTGCTGCAAGTTGTCGCGGTCTACACTGGCAATAGCGCCCGTCAGGTCGCTCTTCTTTTGTACGCCATAGCCCACTACCACTACTTCGTTTAGGGTTTCTACATCCAGCTCCATGGTTAGGTTGATGGAGGTGCGGCCATCCACAGCAATCTCTTGCCTTACAAACCCAATTGAGCTAAACATGAGGGTCGCATCTGCTGCGGCCTCCACCCGGTACTTACCATCTATATCCGTTACCACCCCTCGCGAGGTGCCCTTGATGGCTACGTTTACGCCCACCATGGGCGTGCCATTGGTTTCGGTTACTACTCCCGATACCGTTTGGGCCATCGCCCCGGCGGCCGTCAGGGCCAGTATCAGCAGCATTCCGCATACCCTTCGGAGCCCCCCGGTGATCTTCTTCATTTGATCCTGCGCGTGTCGCATAGGTTTTCGGTTTACTTGATTAATACATTCCAAATCCATAAGAGAATGCAACCCAAGACCACCAGGCCCATGATTAGCTCTGCCGCAATTAAGCGTTTGCGTACCCGGGCCGGATCCTGGCCACGAAAGAGTACTTGAAGCAGTGAGCGAAGCATAGGGGTGTCATTTGGTTACCAAGGCAAAGTGCTCGTAATCCTGCATTCTGGCGGGCGACGGCTGTCACATTGGGGGTGGGAATTTTCACTCAGGGGCCTTTCCTGGCCGTTTCAGGGGGTATTGGTGAGCATTTGGTACGGTACTCCCCCTTGGGGAGTGTGAGGGGGGAGTAGGGAGTGTGAGGGAGGGGTGTGGGGAAAGGGGGAACACAGAGGGCGCTGAGTAGGCTCAGAGGGAGCAGAGAATCTTATTTAAGAGGAGATAATGAGTACCTCTTTCATAAATGGGGTTTATGTCTACCCATTGCTTGGTACTTAAAGGGATTTGGGAGAATAACACCGCGAGAAATACGAAACGATTCCTTCCTTTTAGCGTAAATTTGAATATGGCATCCGTAGACATTCAGACCCAATTTACCCAAACTCTTCAAACGCTACCCGAACATGTACAAGCGGATTTGCTGGCACTGGCAAAAGATTGGTCCAGGGCATACCACGAAGAACAAGTTAGTTCTGAGGACTATGATACCCAGTTGGCCGATTTATTAAAAAAACGCGCCGCGGTAGCCAATAAGAATCCTGAAAGTCTAATTCCCGCCGAAGAAATGATGGAACGGTTTCGGAAGAAATGGATGTCATAGCTTATGCCTCAGTTCTCAGTAGCTTTCAGTAGTTCAGTAGAGGCTGATCTCGATGACATAGCGGAATGGTATTCCCAACAAAAGGTTGAGAATCTAACACATTACTTCTGGGAACAGCTACAGACAACAATCCACCAATTGGAATCCAGCCCAAAATCTGGTTTAGTATGGCTTCATCCAGAGATTCGAAGAATACCAATCTCAAAGTTTCCTTATCATCTATACTATGATGTCATGGAATCGAACGCTATAGTTAGAATACTTGCTATCATTCATAATCGACGAAGCCTTCCATTTATTCAAGCTAAAATCAGCCAAGTTAGAAGCTGAAGGTTCGTCTATTCATGGCACGTTGAAATTTGGCAAGCACAGGCATAATTATCCGGCACCTCCTTCATTGGCCCCCATGGTTCTTTGCAAGCGGACTAGTGAGGCAGTAGGGACGCCCCATGCGGTTAAACAAGGATATCTGCATATGATACTGGAGAGATGCCGTGCCTAAGGCACTTAAATAAAAAGCGCTGAATCATCCACCGGCTTGAAAGCCGGCGCTACAACTACGCTGTCGCTACGCGACTGAAATGGGAGATTACGGATGCCTTTTCATGGGAGAGGATTAGTTTATCCCTTCCCTGCCCGTACAGAATGCAACAATAGTAGACCATCAGGAAACTTCTCCAGCAAGTCGCGTAGCGATGGAGTACCTGTAGCCAGGTCCTTCAGGGCCAGGAACATAGCATTACATATTTTCAAGTGCCGTAGGCACGTAGGATCACCGCAGCAGCTATTCACCTATTTGTTTGCCATGAGGTGGTACCAGCACCGTGGGTCAGTTCCTTCGGGAAACCCCTCCAGCAAGCTTAGGAAGAGCGGGAAGCCTTGCCTCCTCGCACGAGCAGCCAAACGGCCAAGGCTAGTTCGCCTAAGGCCATGGGCACCCCGAGCCATGTTTCTGCCTGTTGGATAGCCTCTGCCTGCTCAGGCACCCACCACCGGGCCCCATGAATAGCCATGTAGCCTAAGCCCGCCACCAGGAGCAAAACGGCAAGTACCCGAGGAAAGCGGGTAGCCCGCCAGGCCAATAGCCCCAGACCTAACAGGTGTACCCCAAAGAGAATGAGGCCATGAGACCATACGGAATCGAACCCTAGCATCAGGGCGAGTACCTGGTCGGCTTGGGAGCTATCTGCCAGCAGCGGCAGTACTTTCATTTGCTGCACAATGGCCGCCCCTAGAATGACCGTATATACCCCGCGTAGGATTGCGGCGCTTAGGCTTAGTCGTGGCTGCTCAGCCCGGAAATACTGGTAGAGCGACCAGGCAACCAGCAGATCGAGCAGGAAGATAACCCACCAACCGATGATACCGGCTACAAACTGCGACCGCGCGGATTGGATCTGCTGCCAGGTCTCGCTGGCCTGGGTGGGATTGACCAGGCCGGCATAGGCCACCCCGTACGCATAGCCGGCTGCCGCGGCCATCAAAAGAAGGGAGATACCCGCTGTACGGGCATATTTTCTGGTAGAATGCATGGTAGGTGGGGGTTATACGTTCACAATCACTACGTTTCCCTTCTTGTGACCACCATCGATATAGCGGTGAGCCTCTGCCAGGTTTTCCAGGGCAAACTGACGGTCGATCACGGTTTTGAGGCCTCCGGCCTGAAAGATCTCTACCACTTCGGCCAGCAGGGTACGCAGGGTGTCGGCCGAGTTGGTTCCGGTAGCCTCAAACTTGGGTTGCTTGGAGGCCCGTGCGTGCACCAGCATTTGCCACAGCAGGGGCAACTTCAGCACCGGAGTCAGGTACTTACCGCCCTCCTTTAGCACCTTCTTGCAGGCCCGGAAGGTGCTTTTGCCTACGGCATCGTAGATGATATCGTACTGCTCCGGCCCTTGGGTGAAATCCCGGTTATGGTAGTCGATGACCACGTCCGCACCCAGGGCCTGTACCAGCCCGGCATTGTGGCCGCTACACACCGCCGTTACGTGTGCGCCGTAGTAGTGTGCTAGCTGCACCGCCGAGGTGCCCAAGGCTCCAGCTGCACCGTTGATCAGCACGCGCTGCCCGGGTTGGATTCGCGCCAACCGCTTCAGGAAGTTGTAGGAGGTCAGGTGACCGTCGCAGAAGCTTGCGGCTTCCGCAAAATTCAGATTATCGGGCATGGGCAAAATCACGCCCTGCTCCGCTACCGTGAGGTATTCCGCATTGGCGCTAAAGCCAAACAGGGTTTCACCAAACACCCGGTCGCCGGGCTGGAAGGCAGATACGTCCGGTCCTACTTGCTCCACCACCCCGGCAAATCCGGTCCCGGGAATGGGCTTCTTGGGCCTGCGCAGACCGGTAAACAAACGGCCAAAATAGGGCTTGCCAGTACGCAGCATGGTATCCGCCGTAGTGGCGGCGGTAGTCATCACTTTTACCAGCACCTCCTGCCCCTTGGCTTGCGGCTTAGCTACCTGCTTCATGAAGCAGGTAGCTAAGCCGCAAGCCAAGGGGCAGGAG